>NZ_JBLRWZ010000004.1:0-111711 GCF_047920995.1 Aliidiomarina sp. | reverse complement strand
TAAGCTTGGGGTTAAAGTACTGCCTGTAGCGGCAGTAGCCAACTTCTTTGTGCAATTTCAATATTTAGGTAGTGAATTGTTGCCACAAATATTGGCAACTTCGTTATTTATTCTGGTACTGCCGTTACAGGGGTATTATTGGCTTGGCAAACGGGCATATCAGATTCTGCCTCCGGCATTGAATAATTGGTATTTTGAGTTACAGAACAAATTGAATGCAGCGGGTGAAGACATCCGCTTGCCGGGCCATCGGAAAGGCCCATGCTATGTAGATTTAGCACGAGTATTACGCAAAGCCTTAGCGGTGTTACCACCTGAAGAGCAGTAAGGCTATGCTTGATTATCAAGTAATTAAAAAGCCAGAACATTGTTCTGGCTTTTTGTTTTCTATAGCTAAGTTACGCAGTTTAAAAGCAGGGGTGCCCGCTAGAGTTTGAACGTACTCCAAATGGGTGCGTGATCAGAAGGCTTTTCAATGCCACGCAATTCATAATCGATACCGGCATCAACACAACGTTCGGCCAGCTGTGGCGTAGCAAGAATCAAATCAATGCGCAGCCCGCGATTATCATCGAATCCGCGTGAGCGATAATCAAACCAGCTAAACTGGTTATCAACTTCAGGATTAAGAGCGCGGAATGTATCCGTAAAACCCCAATCCATTAAACGCTGCATCCATTCCCGCTCTTCCGGCAGAAAACTACACTTGCCAGTAGCTAACCAACGTTTTCGGTTTGGCTCGCCAATACCGATATCGGCGTCCGTAGACGAAATATTCACATCGCCCATCAAAATTAGCGGTTGCTCGGGGGATTGGGTGGTATTCAAGTAATCCATTAAATCAGCATAGAATTTTTCTTTTGCTGGAAACTTGAGTGGGTGGTCACGGGATTCCCCTTGTGGAAAGTAACCATTCATTACGCGGATGTTTTCACCGGTAGGGGTGGTTACGGTTGCCATAATCATTCGGCGTTGGGCTTCTGCATCATCACCAGGCCAGCCGTAGCAAACATCGGTGTACGGTAACTTAGTAAGCAAGGCTACGCCATAATGGCCTTTCTGGCCAAAATAGAGCACCTGATAGCCCATTGCTTCTACCGCGGCGAGGGGAAATTGCTCATCATGCACTTTAGTTTCTTGTAAGCCAATTACATCGGGTTGATGCTTATCAATTAAGGCTTGTAGTTGGTGTAAGCGGGCGCGTAGGCCATTGATATTAAAACTAATAAATTTCATAAAAAGATTCTTATAAGGTTCTTAATGGATGATTACGAAAGATGTTGATGAAAAGAATACCATTGCCGAGCAATTGATGCAGCACAGAAGTGTGGTAATCCTTTGCGCATGTTGATTTGCCAAGTTTAGCGCCACCAGCAAGCGGCTTGTTGCAAAGGAAAATAGCCACCGCTATCTGTACATCAATGCGGCTCTGGTTATACTATGGCGCTTGTAACCGCATAGATAATAATAAATAACGTTCAGGAATACGCAGTGATCAACGAATTATTAGTGGAAATCGGCGCATGGATGCGTGGTCATCTCGCCTATATCAGCCTAATGATTGCCGCCACTTTGTTAGTGATTTTTGGCAATGATATTAATCGCGCAGTGAAACGGCAAATCAGCCATTATCATTTTCTCTTTCGTACCATTATTTTTGTCCTTTTATGTGCGTTTGGCTATGGCATTCTCATGAATTGGATGGCGCCATTTATTCAGTTGCAACTAAGCCAACTATCGGTGCGATATCTAGGGCTGGTAGTGATCGGAATTATGCTTGCGCTTGGTATTATCGCTGAGCGTAAACACACTTTTTAATTAGGATTTTGAGTTCTCATGATGAAATGGGCAGAAATAAAAGCTGGGGCTGATGCACTTGTGCACATTCGTGAGCAAGGTTTAGCGGCTAATGATGTGAGTACAATGCTTGGCGCATCGGGTGGCCCAAAGTGGTTTATTTTACAAGGTTTAGATAACTACTTTTTTGGTGAGTTTTTTGCCCATCGCCAAGTACCTTTGAATTTATTGGGCACCTCAGCGGGCGGTTGGCGTTTTGCCAGCTTAGGGCGTAGTAATGCCGCCGAGGCAAGTGCGCTGTTTAGTAGGCTATATCGGGCAACGGTATACACAGAAAAGCCGGATGTGCGCGAAATTACTGATAAAGCAATCGATTTGCTACACGAGTATGTACCCGATTCAGCGGTAACCGAGATATTGCAACAAGATACGTTTCTACATCATATGATCGTAGTGCGTTGCAAAGGCTTAAATGCCGCTAATGGGCGATTGGGTCAGGGCTTAGGCTTAGTAAAGGCTGCTGCACTTAATATGCTGTCTCGAAAAACCTTACAAAGCAGTTATCAACGGGTGGTGTTTCATCATCCTAATGCGCAGCCGCCAATGGGTAGAAATTGGCATGATTTACCCACTGAGCATGTGGCGTTAAGTGCGGATAACTTTCGCCAAGCATTACTGGCTACGGGCTCGATTCCGTTGGTTTTAGATGGGGTGCGTGATATTCCCGGTGCGCCGCCTGGGGTGTATCGCGATGGTGGCGTAACCGATTATCACTTTGATGTACCGCTTGATGATCAAGCGGGTTTAGTGCTGTACCCGCATTTTCAGCGTGAGGTGATACCGGGGTGGTTTGATAAGAATACTAAGCGCCGTACTACCGGAAAAAATTGGCGAAATGCGGTAATGATCATGCCAACGCAAGCGTTTATTGATGCATTACCTTATGGGAAAATTCCAGATCGGCATGATTTTGCAAATTTAGATGTGGCGGCTCGACAAAAATTTTGGCAGCAAGCAACTGATGCTGGCTATCGTTTAGCCGAAGAAGTAGCGGAAAGCTTGGCCACGGGTAGCATTCGCGAGCATGTACAAGCGTGGGAATAGCTGCTGATTCTCTAGAAAATAAATGTAGCTTACTGTTAATTAAAAGGAAATATTAATAAGCAAACTTTACTTTCGGTCAACATGAACTACTCTATTGGGGTAGTTGAAAAAAGTGTGAGTTAAACAAATCAATAAACAGAACAACGAACAACGAATAAAGTAAGAATGAGCTAGAAAGGATAGAAGAACAACAACATCTCATAGGAGACGTGTTTATGAATAAATTTGTATCACTTGCTATTTTAGTTGCCGGCTTAATTGTTTTATATTTTGGTTGGCAAGAGCGCGAATCGGCCGCAGGGCAGATTTCTGAAGCGATTACTGGGCAACCAACCGACAACGCGATGTGGTTCTTGATTGTTGGTGCTGTGCTTACCATTATCGGTATCGGTGGTGTACTTACTGGCTTGAAGAATAAATCCTAACTTAGATTTATTTAGGTTCTGCGATTAGCGCCATGATTTGTTATCATGGCGCTAATTTTTTGGGCGTTCGAAAAGTGAGATGATGTATGGCGGTAAATGAAACAGTGGGCTTGCACAAGCAAGGTTTTCAGAGCACAGAGAATTATATTGTATCAAGCGAGCTAGCGTTGGCTGTAAACGCGGCTGTTACCTTGCAAAAGCCGTTGCTGATTAAAGGTGAACCGGGCACTGGTAAAACAAAGCTAGCAGAAGAACTCGCGGCGGCCTTGCACACCGATTTATTGCGTTGGCATATCAAATCAACTACTAAAGCTCAGCAGGGGTTGTATGAGTATGATGCTGTATCGCGCTTACGTGATAGCCAATTAGGTAGTGAACGAGTACACGACATTAGTAATTACATCAAACCAGGCAAGCTATGGCAGGCATTTACAGCTGAGAAGCGCCCTGTGTTACTGATTGATGAAATTGATAAAGCCGATATCGAATTCCCCAATGATTTATTGCATGAGCTGGATCAGATGGAGTTTCATGTTTATGAAACTGGTGAGCAGATTAAAGCGCAGCAACGTCCTATTGTGATCATTACCTCGAATAATGAGAAAGAGCTTCCCGATGCCTTCTTGCGCCGCTGTTTCTTTCATTATATTCGCTTCCCGGATGCGGAAACGCTGGCAGCTATTGTGCAAGTGCATTACCCAAATATACAGAAGCAACTGCTGGCTACCGCATTAGAAGTGTTTTTTGATTTACGCCAAGTGCCGAACTTAAAGAAAAAACCCTCTACATCGGAGCTTTTAGATTGGTTGAAGCTATTACTGGTAGAGGAAGTGTCGCCGCAAGATTTAGCAAATAGCCAAAGCGGCTTAATGCCCATGTTCGGTGCGTTATTAAAAAACGAGCAAGATGTGGAATTAGTTGAAAAGTTAGCCTTTATGGCTCGTCGTAACTCACGGTAATCCGATGCTAATTGAATTCTTTTTTCGGCTACGAGTGCACGGTTTAAAGGTAAGTATTACCGAGCTATTGGATTTGCTGAATGCATTAGAGCAGCAGGTTGTTTTTGCCAGTGTGGACGATTTCTACGCCTTATCGCGCATGATATTGGTGAAAGATGAAAGCCAGTATGATCGCTTTGATCGAGCATTTGCAGAATATTTTGCGGGCGTAAATGAAGTAGATATTGCTGCCAGTATTCCGCAGGAATGGTTGCAAAAGAGCTTACAACGCCAACTCAGTGATGAAGATAAAGCAAAGCTGCAAGCGCTTGGTGGCCTAGATGAACTGTTAAAACAATTCAATGAACGGTTAGCCGAGCAGCAAAAGCGCCATGCCGGCGGTAATAAATGGATTGGTACTGGCGGCACTTCGCCTTTTGGTGCCTATGGGTATAATCCGGAAGGTATTCGTATTGGCCAAGAGGGTAGTAATGCCCGCCGCGCGGTAAAAGTGTGGGATAAGCGCGAATTCGCTGATTTGGATACCGATGCAGAGCTCAGTAATCGCAATATTAAGTTAGCATTGCGAAAGCTGCGTAAATTTGCCCGTACTGGGGCAGCTAGCGAACTTGATTTAGCAGAAACGATTCGAGCTACGGGCAAGCAAGGTATGTTAGATCTACGTTGGCAGCCGGAGCGCCATAACGCGATCAAAGTTCTTATTTTGTTTGATGTTGGCGGCTCAATGGATGATTATATTTATGAGTGCCAGCAACTCTTTGCAGCAGTTCGCTCTGAATTCAAACACCTCGAGTTCTATTACTTTCATAATTGCGTGTATGAAGGCGTGTGGAAAAGCAACCAACGGCGTTTGCATGAGCAAACCCCGCTTGCCGAAGTGCTCAATAAGTATGGTAATGATTACAAGCTGATTTTCGTGGGCGATGCCACCATGGGGCCCTATGAAATCGCTTATCCAGGTGGCAGTGTGGAGCATTGGAATGAAGAGCCAGGGCAGGTATGGATGCAGCGCTTGCTTAACCATTACCCTAAGGCAGCTTGGTTAAATCCACAGCCACAAAACCGCTGGGGTTATTATCATTCGGTACAAATGATGGCGGAAATCATGGAAAACCGCATGTTTCCGCTCACCTTAGATGGCTTAAGTTCAGCAATTGCCGCGCTACGTTAGCGAATTCGTTCGATAGCTTGTTGTAACCGCGCAGCTGAAAACTCACCAACATGGGTATCAATTAGCATACCATCGGCATTAAAAAATAATGTGGTGGGTAACGCAAATGAACCAATTTCGTTACTTAAGCGGCTATTGGTATCCAATAACATATCGTTTAGGTTTAAGCCTTGCTCGGCAACAAAGTTGAGCACCATATCTTTGCTATCGCCTTGGTTTACCGTAACGATGGCAACATCGGGCCATTTTGCTTGTGCATCCTCCAGCAGTGGCATTTCGCGCACGCAAGGTGGGCACCAAGTAGCCCATAAGTTCACAACCATAGGTTTGCCACGATATTCGCGATCTAGATAAACGCTACGCTCATCTAAGGTTTGCGCTTGTATGCGGGGCACAAATAATTCACCGCCGTAACGGTGTTGATAGAACCCTTGCATAGCACTGTAAGCAACTACGCCGGTAATACATGCAATAGCTAGGGGTTGCCACACTTTACGGTTACGGCTAATTTCCCAGGTTGCCATGAGTAAACCACCGATAACCCCAGCCCATAAATCAAAGCCGCCATCGCGAATATTAATAATTTGCCAAGGCGCCTCCGCATAAAGCTCAAAATATCGAATCACAAAACTGATTCGAGCCACAATGATGCTCACGGCGAGAACATGAAATACGGCATCGCTGATGGATAGTTTATAACGCTTACCAATCAACCAAGCGGCAAGCATCGTGATCACCACGGCAAGAATAAATATGAATTGCGGCATACCCATAGCAAATGGGCCAAATGAAACAGACATAACCTACCTTGTATTTTAATGGGTAATATTGGCTCGTATTAGCAGCCATTTCTTGCTGGCGAAGTTCTCATCCCACAGTTGCTGAGGCCTGCTACTACTCATGTTGAACTCGCTTCTCATAATTGATTCAACGGAATCTTTAAATATACGATGCCATTATCTTCCGCAGGAGGCATTTCACCAGCACGGATATTCACCTGAATTGCCGGTAAAATCAAACGCGGCATTGCTAGTGTTGCATCTCGTTCTTCGCGCATACGTACAAATTCGGCTGCGGTAACATCGTTACGCACGTGAATATTATTCGCACGTTGCTCTGCAACAGTGGTTACAAATTGGTGAGCTCGGCCTGCTGGCGGATAATCATGGCAGATAAAGATTTGTGTTTCATCTGGGTAACTCAGAAGCTTGCGAATGGAGTTAAATAGTGTGGCCGCGCTACCGCCCGGAAAATCACAACGCGCGGTACCTACATCGGGTAAAAATAGGGTATCGCCAACGAACAGAGCTTTGCCATTAATGAGATAGGCAAGATCCGCTGGGGTATGGCCTGGGCTGTGAATTACTTGAAAGTGTAAACTGCCCACAGCAAATGTATCACCATCGGCGAATAGAGCATCAAATTGCTCTCCGTTGGGTAGAAATTCCTTCTCTAGATTAAACACATCTTTAAATATGCTTTGTACTTTAGTGATGTGCGTACCAATGCCGATTTTGGCATGCAAGGCATCGCGCAAAAATGGTGCCGCTGAGAGGTGATCTGCATGAGCGTGAGTTTCAAGTATCCACGGAATGGTAAGTTTTTGCTCGCGTACAAATGTGAGCATTTCTTCAGCACTGCGGGTGCTTGTGCTGCCAGCTTGCGGATCGAAATCAAGTACCGGATCAATAATTACTCCGTATTTCCCTGAGCCTTCGTATACAATGTAACTAAAGGTTTCGCTATCGTTATCTAAAAACGCTTTTACCTGAAAATCTAACCCGTTCATGCTTACTCCCGTATCTAATATTACCTTGTGCTAATTTGCCACACTTTACAGTACTTTTATATAACCTTAGCATCGCCCGGTAGGCTATAAACGCGCAGCAAGGAATTCTACCAACCGGCGCACTTTTGCTGAGAGATGCCTATTTTGCGGGTATACCGCCCAAATACCATCATCGGGTAAACGAAAATCTTCTAGAACTGCTACTAAATCGCCAGCGCTTAGCGCGCTTTGAACATAGTAATCCGGTAGCTGCACCAATCCCAACCCTTGTATCGCCGCATTTAATAGCGTGGGGCCGCTATTACAGCGCATGCGGCCTTTAGGTTTGGTGATTACAGTTTTACCCGTACTATCGCGTAGGCGCCAACCTTCCACACTGCCCACTAAGCATTGGTGCTGATGCAAATCGGCGATAGTATATGGTGTACCCTTGCTTGCTAAGTAATTAGGCGCGGCAACAATATGCTGAGTTCGGTTTGCTAAGCGCTTGGCAATCAGTGATGAGCTTTCGAGTTGGCCAAGGCGAATAGCCAAATCAAAGCCACCTTGAATGAGATCGAGCTTATTATTGGTAAGGTGTAAATCGAGCTCAACTTCTGGGTATATAGCTAAGAATTCGTTGAGTAATGGGGCTAGGTGATATTCGCCGTAATACACCGGTGCGGTGATCTTTAATAGCCCGCGCGGCGTTGCCTTTAAATTAGTAATAGTGCGATTCGCTTCATCTAGGCTACTAACTAGGTTGCGGCAATGCTGCAGGTAAAGTGCACCTTCCTCACTTAAACTGACTTTGCGAGTAGAGCGGTATAACAGTTTTATATCCAAGCGATGCTCTAATTCACTAATATTTCGGCTCACTTGCGCTACCGATATCTGCAAACGTTTAGCAGCCTCAGTGAAGCTGCCGGTATCCGCTACAGCAGTAAATTCGCTAATGCCTTGCCAAATCTTGGTCATCGCAGCGATTATTCCATATATGAAAAAGTGAATTTAACTATACGCCATTATCATTCAGTAAGAAACAATTACAATGTACTACACTGTTGATATGCATCATGTGCAATAGCGCATGGAATATAAGAAGGAATCAAACATGGAAATGATTAAAACACGCGCTGCTGTAGCTTGGGCGGCCGGCGAGCCTTTAAAAATAGAAGAAGTAGATTTGATGCCGCCGCAAAAGGGCGAAGTGCTAGTGCGTATTGTGGCCACAGGCGTTTGCCATACCGATGCGTACACTTTGTCGGGCGCTGATCCTGAGGGTATTTTCCCGGCAATTCTGGGCCACGAAGGGGCCGGTATTGTAGAAGCTATCGGTGAAGGCGTTACTTCAGTTGCAGTGGGCGATCATGTGATTCCGTTATACACTCCTGAATGCGGTGAATGTAAGTTTTGCACGTCCGGTAAAACGAATCTTTGCCAAGCGATTCGCAGCACTCAAGGTAAAGGGTTAATGCCTGATGGCACTACGCGCTTCTACAAAGACGGCCAGCCTATTTTCCATTATATGGGCACCAGTACTTTTGCGGAACGCACTGTAGTTCCGGAAATAGCGCTGGCGAAAATTAACAAAGAAGCACCATTAGAGAAAGTGTGTTTACTTGGCTGTGGTGTAACAACAGGGATGGGTGCAGTAAAGAATACGGCAAAGGTAGAAGCAGGCGATACCGTAGCGATATTTGGCCTTGGTGGTATTGGCTTATCAGTGATTATTGGTGCAGTAATGGCTGGTGCAAGCCGAATTATAGCCATTGATATTAATGAATCGAAATTTGATATCGCGAAAAAGCTTGGTGCTACTGAATGCATTAATCCAAATGATTACGATAAGCCGATTCAAGATGTAATTGTAGAACTCACTGATGGTGGTGTTGATTATTCATTTGAATGTATTGGTAATGTGAAAGTAATGCGCTCGGCGTTAGAAAGTTGCCACAAAGGTTGGGGTGAATCGGTAATTATTGGTGTTGCGGGTGCTGGAGAAGAAATTTCCACCCGGCCGTTTCAGTTGGTTACCGGCCGCGTATGGCGAGGAAGTGCGTTTGGTGGTGTAAAAGGCCGTAGCCAATTGCCAGATTATGTTAATCGCTATCTTGCGGGTGAGTATGAATTGGATACTTTTATTACCCATACCATGGGCCTTGAAGATATTAATAAAGCATTCGATTTAATGCATGAAGGTAAATCGATTCGCAGCGTGATTCACTATTAATCATAGCGTTACATGCTTAAGCTAAGGAGGTTGCATGGAGTATTTCAGCAAGCGCGCAGATGTTGAATTAACTGATCAAAAGAAAGTGTTTGGTGGCCAGCAGCTGCGTTTCTCGCACCGTTCCGAAACGCTAAATTGTAGTATGGAATTTTCTGTATTTTTGCCGCCACAAGCGGCACAACAAGCGGTTCCTGCGGTGTATTGGCTTTCTGGTTTAACCTGTACGGATGAAAATTTCTCAAGTAAATCAGGAGCTCAGCGGGCAGCTGCCGAGCTAGGCATCGCTTTAATTATTCCTGATACGAGCCCGCGTGGCGAGGGTGTAGCTGATGATCCCGATGGCGCTTATGATTTCGGCTTAGGTGCAGGGTTTTATGTGAATGCAACGCAAGAACCTTTTGCCCAAAATTATCAAATGTACGATTACATCGTGTATGAACTACCAACGTTGGTAGAGGCGGGGCTGCCGATTACTGCAGATCGAGCCATCAGCGGACACTCCATGGGTGGCCATGGTGCGTTAGTAATCGGCTTACGAAACAGCGAGCGCTACAGTTCAATTTCGGCATTTGCGCCAATTGTAAATCCGATGCACTGTAGTTGGGGAAAGAAGGCATTTAACGGCTATTTAGGCGCAGATGAACAACAATGGCGAACCTACGATGCTTCGGTTTTATTAGCCGAACGTGGCCAGCAGAAGATTCCGCCGATTTTAATCGATCAAGGTGACGCAGATAACTTCCTAGCAGAGCAATTGCGTACTGATACGATCATTAAAATCAATGCGGAAACTGGTGCTGGCGCAAATATCCGCTATCAACCTGGCTATGATCATAGCTATTACTTTATTGCTACTTTTATTGACGAACATTTGCGCTTTCACGCAAGTAATTTGCGCTAGCGCAAGATGTTGATAAATAAATAAGCTTTGTGCCCAATACGAGTGAAATTTAACCTTTAGCGCTCTAGTTTCCTTGCCCAACAGGGGCTATGCTTAAACTCTATGATTGCTAACGGAGTTGCATATGCGCATTGTATTTCTTGGCGGCACGGAAACAGTTACTGGCTCTAAGTATTTAGTAGAAACTGAAACAACCCGCATTCTTATTGATTGCGGGTTATTTCAGGGTTACAAGTGGCTGCGAAAACGCAATTGGCAACCACTCCCTTTGGGCATTGATAACGTTGCTGCTGTGCTCCTCACCCATGCGCACCTCGATCATTCTGGTTATGTTCCTGTACTCTACAAACACGGTTATCGTGGGCCGGTGTATGCCCATCAAGGCACCCTCGATTTATGCCAAGTGTTGTGGGCCGATTCGGGCCGTATTCAAGAAGAGGATGCTAAGTATTTAGGCAAGCATCGCTTGAGTAAACATGAAAAGCCCGAAGCTTTGTACACCGAAGATGATGCTCTGAAGGCATTTAAACTATGCCGCTCGGTAGAGTTTAAGAAACAGCTACAGATTGGTGATATTAGCGTGGAGTTTACTGCGGTTGGCCACATTTTAGGTGCGGCAAGTATTGTAGTAGAAGCCAACGGCAAACGTGTTGGCTTCAGCGGTGATGTTGGGCGTAGCAACGATTTGCTGATGAAGCCACCGGAGATTCTCCCGGCAGTTGATGTATTGTTATTGGAATCAACCTATGGTGATCGCCGTCATGAAGAAGTGGATCTTTGTGGGCAGCTTGCAGACATTATTAATAGCACGATGAAAGCCGGTGGTGTAGTGCTGATTCCAAGCTTTGCAGTGGGCCGTGCGCAATTATTGCAGCACCTGATTGTAACTTTAATGGATGCTGGAAAAATACCGAAAGTACCGGTGTTTTTAGATAGCCCTATGGCGATTCGAGTTTCTCATATCTATCGCCGCCATCATGAGTATCATCGCTTGAGTGCCGAACAATGTGAGCGCGCTGAGCAGGTAATCGAATACAGCAAAACAGTAGATGATTCGAAAGCCATCGGCAGCGTACAAGGGCCGCATATTATTATTGCAGGCTCGGGCATGGCTACCGGCGGGCGTATTTTACATCACTTTAAACACTGGCTTGCAGACCATAGAACAACAGTACTGTTTTCTGGCTATCAAGCGGGCGGCACACGTGGCGCAAAGATGCAGCAAGGCGTGCAGCATATCAAAGTGCATGGCGATTGGATTCCCGTGCGCGCGCGAATTGAGATTCTCGATGGTTTATCCGGCCACGCCGATTACTTTGAGCTTCATGAGTGGCTCAAAGCATCGAGGTTGCCAGCGGGCACGAATATTCAATTAGTGCATGGCGAGCCAGATACCTTGGAATGCTTCCGTGATTACCTTTCTGAACATAGTGATTATGATGTTGATATTCCAGATTACATGAGTATTTTGCGAGTTGAATAAGGAGTTTGTAATGCGGGTAAACACGGCCGTAGAGGCTGTTTCTGTAATTGATAATAACGATGTGATTTGGTGCCAATCAATGGCGGCAACGCCTTATCTACTTCTTGATGCACTCGCCGAAGTAGCGATGGAGCGGCACAATCTTACATTGTTGCAGTTACATACCGAGAAAAGTGGCGCCTTGTGTAATCCCGAACTGCAAGGCCATCTTCGCCAACGAGCATTTTTTGTGGGTGCCGCAACTCGCAATGCAGTTAAACAGGGCTTGGCCGATTATGTGCCGATGTTTTTATCGGAGATACCCAAACTATTTCGTTCCCAAGAGCAGCATTTAGATGCAGTTCTAATTCAGGTGTCACCTCCAGACGCGCATGGCTACTGTAGCTTAGGCATATCAGTTGAAGCTACTCGGGCAGCACTGCAAATGGCGAAGAAAGTTATTGCGTGGATTAATCCGAGAATGCCAAGAACCCATGGCGATTCTTTCGTACACGTGAGCCAGTTTACCCGTTATTTTGAACACAGCGCGCCAATGCCATTGCATGCGCAGCCGCAGCAAAGCGAAGTAACACAACAAATTGGCCGTAATGTGGCAGCATTGATAGGCGATGGTGATTGTTTACAAATGGGAATTGGTGCAATTCCCGATGCTACTTTGGCCTGTTTAGGTGATCGGCGTGATTTAGGTATCCACACAGAAATGTTTTCTGATGGAGTGCTACCGCTAGTGCGAGCTGGCGTAATCAATAATTCCCGCAAACGCAAGCATCGAGGCCGTATTGTTACAACCTTCGCGATGGGCAGCCAAGCTTTGTATGATTTCGTAGATGATAATCCCGAAGTGGCGTTTCTTGATGTGGAATATACCAATGATACCTCGGTAATTCGCCAGAATAAGCAAGTGATGGCAATTAACAGTGCTTTACAAGTGGATTTGAGTGGCCAAGTGTGTGCTGATTCGCTGGGTACTGCAATTTACTCAGGAGTTGGTGGGCAAATGGATTTCGTGCGCGGGGCGAGTTTGTCGGAAGGCGGGCGCTCGGTAATTGCGTTGCCAGCTACTGCAGCAGGTGGTTCAGTATCGCGGATTAGCACGATGCTTAGCCCCGGTGCTGGTGTAGTTACTACGCGGGCGCATGTGCATTACATTGCTACCGAATATGGTGTAGCCAACCTGCGTGCACGCAGTATGAATGAACGCGCTAGTGAGCTTATTAAGGTAGCGGCGCCGCAGTTCCAGGAACAGTTAGCTCGTGAAGCCCGCGATACGTGGGGCTTACATATCACAGGATAGTTATTATGCAGGGCTGGCATGCGAAATCCGCAAGCGAAATTCAGCAACACTTTGCAACCTCACTTGAACAGGGATTAACTTCCCAAGAAGCTGAGCGTAGGCTAGCGGAAAACGGCCCTAATGAATTGCCAACCAAGCCTGCAGTTCCGGCTTGGAAGCGCTTTTTACAGCAATTTAATAATTTGTTGATCTACGTGTTATTGGTAGCCGCTTTGCTGGCGGGCATATTAGCTGAATGGCTTGATATGGCGGTGATTTTAGCGGTAGTGATCGTCAACGCGAGTATAGGCTTCTATCAAGAAGGACGTGCTGAAAAAGCCCTTAATGCTATTCAAAAAATGCTGCAGATTCAGAGTACAGTGCGGCGCTCTGGCAAAAACGAGAAAATACCCGCTCGCAATTTAGTGGTGGGCGACATCGTTATTCTTGATGCGGGTGATAAAGTGCCAGCCGATTTACGGTTAATTAGCACTCATAATGTGGCCATGCAAGAAGCACCGTTAACCGGAGAATCTATAGCTGTGGAGAAATCCACTGCGGCGATTGATTCGAACACTCCCTTGGCGGATCGTAACAATATGGCCTATTTTGGCACCCTTGTTACCCAAGGTAGAGCCGTAGGTGTGGTGATTGCTACAGGCCTAAACACTGAACTTGGCCGCATTAATCGGTTATTGAACAAAGTAACCACATTAACCACGCCGTTAATTCAACAAATGGCGCAGTTTGCTAAGTACCTTACTTTGGTTGTGGTGGGCTTTGGTTTGCTAGTATTTTTACTCGGCCTATTGCGCGGTAACGATCCTACGTACTTGTTTATGGCGGTAGTGAGTTTAATTGTTGCTGCGATACCCGAAGGATTACCCACAGTTCTCACTGTTGCACTAGCCATTGGTGTAACCCGGTTAGCCCACCGTAAAAGTATTATTCGTAAACTCCCCGCCGTAGAAACCTTAGGTGCGGTGTCTACGATCTGTTCAGATAAAACGGGCACGTTAACGCGTAATGAAATGATGGTGGCGCAAATTGTTACCGAATCTGAGGCGTGGGTTATTTCTGGAAGTGGTTATAACAAAGACGGAACGTTTAGCCACTCTAAGTTTAATAATCCAGATGCAGATGCGAAACTAATTAACCTGCTGCATGTGGGGGTGTTGTGTAACGATAGTGAAGTAAAGGATGAAGGAAATGCTTGGGAAGTAGTAGGTGATCCTATGGAAGGGGCGTTACTTGTTGCCGCACAGAAAGCTCAGATCTCTTGCGAACAGATTACTAGCGCGCATGCTCGGGTTGATTTTATTCCGTTTGATTCCCGCCACAAGTATATGGCTACTTTGCACAATGCGGATTTTTTACAATTTGCTGATGAACCCAGCCCAGTTAGATTAGAACAAAAACGAATTATTTTAATTAAGGGCGCGCCAGAACGCATCATAGCGATGGCACACTTAAGTAAGGAAGAAGAGCAGGGCTTACATGAGCAGATTGATAATCTAGCAACCAACGGTATGCGTGTACTGGGGTTTGCATATAAATTCGTGAATGCTGAGTGTACGAAAATAACTCATGATGATCTTAATGCCTCATCGCCATTGAACGGCATAAGTTTCCTCGGTTTTGCTGGGCTAATAGACCCGCCGGCGAAGAGGCGAAGCAAGCAATCGCAGAGTGCAAAACCGCAGGGATTCAAGTGAAAATGATTACCGGCGATCACTTGGGCACCGCAAAAGCGATCGGTGCTCAGCTAGGTTTAGAGGATACCGATAATGCCTTGTCGGGAACTGATATTGATAATATGAGTGACGAGGAGCTGGCAGCAACTATCGGCAAAGTTAATATCTATGCACGAACAACGCCGGAACATAAATTACGCTTGGTAACTGCGCTGCAAAAGAATGGTGATGTAGTAGCAATGACCGGCGATGGGGTGAATGATGCTCCTGCATTGAAGCGTGCCGACGTTGGTATTGCGATGGGCAAAAGTGGAACTGAGGCCGCGCGCGAAGCGAGCGAGATGGTGATCACCGATGATAACTTTGCCAGTATTGTAAGCGCAGTGCGCGCAGGGCGCACTGTGTACGATAACCTGAAGAAAGCGATTGGGTTTTTATTGCCTGTGAATGGGGGAGAATCGTTAGCGATTATCTTAGCGCTTTTGTTTGCTCTTACGTTACCTATCATGCCGCTGCAAATATTGTGGGTGAATATGGTAAGCTCTATCGCCTTAGCATTAGCGCTGGCCTTTGAGCGCAGTGAGCCAGGGGTAATGCAGCGCCCGCCAAGAAACCCACTAGAGCCATTGATTTCCCGCCTATTGTTGTGGCGCATTGCATTTGTTTCTGTGGTGTTTACTGTGGGTATTTTTGGTGTATTTCAATGGTCTCTTGCGCAAGGGCTTTCCGAGAGTTACGCGCGAACCATGGCGGTAAATACGCTGGTAGCAATGGAAGTATGGTATTTGTTTAGCGTACGTTATTTACATGGCAAATCGCTTTCATTGCAGGGCATTAAAGGTACTCAGCCAGTTCTTATTGCGGTGTGCTTGGTATTTGTATTGCAAGCGATTTTCACTTACGTACCCTTTATGCAGCAATTATTTGGCACCACAGCATTAACATTCCAACACGGATTGATTTGTGTTGGTATTGGTATCTTGGTGTTTTTCGTGTTGGAAATGGAAAAAACGATTCGCAAAGCGCGGCTGGGCAAAACGCTGCAAAAACAGTAAACTTAGCGCCGCAAAATCGATCTATGTAGTTGGCTTACCCACCGCAGAGGATGAAAACGCTGTGCGTTATGTTCAAATATTCGTTGTGTTGTTACTAGCTCTGTTGCTCAGTGCATGCACCACGTTACCGCCATTAGAAGAGCGTACGCTATCGCAGGCGCTTAGTGTTGACGCAGCAAAACAAACACGCCTAGGCAAAGAGCTTGCCCCGGTACTTTATGAAAATGGTGATAACTCGGGCATTTTGCCGTTAGCAGATGCCTGGGATGCGTTTGCCGCGCGTATTTTAATGGCTGAGCGCGCGGAAAAAACACTCGATGTGCAATATTATATCTGGCGCGCCGATGATACTGGGTTACTGTTGTTATCTGCCTTGTTTGAAGCAGCAGAACGCGGCGTACGTGTTCGTTTATTGCTTGATGATTTAAATACTACTGCGCTTGAGGGGTATTTACTGCACGTACATCAGCATCCCAATTTTGAAGTTCGTTTATTCAACCCATTTGTGCATCGCCGATCACGAGTGCTAGGTTTTATTACTGATTTTGATCGAGCAAACCGGCGCATGCACAACAAATCCTTTACTGCCGATAATTTAGTAACCATTGTGGGTGGCAGAAATGTAGGTGATTCTTATTTTGGCGCTGGCGAGGGCATGTTGTTTAACGATCTTGATATTCTTGCCGTTGGGCCGGTAGTAAATGAGGTATCGCAAGATTTTGATTTGTTCTGGCATAGTGGTTCATCTTATCCATTACATCAAATAGTTGATATCGACAACCAGCGTTCACGTTATTCACCACGCCCAGTATCCTTACTTTTGCACGAACGCGCAGAGTTACTCGATTACATGCAATCAGTTATGGATACGCAGTTTATTCGTAATATTTTAAGTGGTGAAGTAGAGTTCGATTGGGTGCAAACCACCATGGTAAGCGATGATCCCAGTAAAGGCCTAGGTAACGCGGAAGGTGAGCAACTTATTAGCTACCAACTTCGCAAAGCAATTGGTGAACCGCAAGCATATTTTGAGCTCATTACTCCTTATTTTGTTCCTACCCGGGCTGGTACCGAGGCATTGATAGCTTTGGCAAACCAAGGAGTGCAAATTACCATTTTAACTAATTCGTTAGAAGCAACAGATGTTGCAATGGTGCATGCTGGTTACGCGAAGTGGCGGAAAAAATTATTGCGGGCTGGTATGCAAATTTTTGAGGTGCGGCGAACACAAACTCAGCGCGAAGGCAAAGGTGACGCAGATCTTGGGCGATTCGCAAGTAGTGCTGGAAGTTTACATGCGAAAACCTTCGCGATTGATGGAGAGCGGGTGTTCGTGGGCTCGTTTAACTTTGATCCCCGATCTGTAAGCTTAAATACAGAGCTAGGCTTTGTGATTGATAGCCCCGATTTAGCGAAAATGATCGATGAAACCTTTCATGAACGGATGCCATTTCAAGCATATGAGCTGAGGCTTGCTGATAGTGGCAGGTTATATTGGCTTGAACGCCAGCCTGGTGAAATGCGCCGATATGATTACGATCCTGGCACTACCTGGTTACAACGCATGTCGGTGCGCTTCTTCTCATTACTCCCCATCGATTGGTTGCTTTAAGTTAATAACTTCTTAAAGTATTTTATAGCTTGCATCGTGTTGGCATTGATACTGTGCTCGATGAGTGCAATTATTTGCTTATTATTTTTTAGGTAATGCGGAAACGTTGCATGAATATTTTGCAAAGAAATAACGTTAAGGTGATTGGTAATGGGCCAAAAACTTTGGTTTTTGGCCATGGCTTTGGTTGTGATCAACATATTTGGAATGCCGTTGCGCCAACCTTTACAAGTAATTATACCGTAGTGCTTTATGATTATGTGGGTAGCGGTAATTCTGATAGAAATGCATTTAGTGAGGAACGCTATGGCAACCTTGAAGGCTATGCACAAGACTTGTTAGAGATTCTCGGTGCGCTGAATTTAGAGCAGGTTATCTTTGTTGCGCACTCCATTAGTGGGGTTATTGGCTATTTAGCCGCAATTCAAGAGCCTCAGCGTTTTCAGCAAATTATCGCTATAGGCCCCTCGGCTTGTTATATCGACCACCCTAACGATAACTATCAGGGCGGATTCTCAAAAGATGATATCGATAGCTTACTTAACATGATGGAACACAACTTTTACGAGTGGGCAGGGCTACTAGCACCACAAGCAATGGCGAATGCGGAAAACCCGCAGTTTGCTAATCAGTTAACAGAACGTTTTCGGGGTAACGAGCCACGAATGCTTCAGTGTTTTGCGCGTGCAACGTTCTACGCGGATTTCCGCAATCAACTAAAAGAGCTGCGGGTTCCGGTACATATTCTATTTGCGCGCGCTGATGTAGTAGTTCCGCGCCAAGCGATTGATTATCAATTGCAACATATTCCAGCCTGCACATCGCAGGAACTTAATGCCACCGGACACTATCCGCATATTAGTAAGCCAAGCGAAGTTATTCGCGCTCTAAATGAGCAATTAACAAAGTAGTGGTGCAATTATGAACGATTCTAACAGTGCTTTAAGTACCTGTAATATCGGAGATATTAACGCTCTACCAGCTGGAGTGTTGTACGTAAATCATGAAGGGATTATTCAATACTTAAACACAACTTTGCAGAATTGGTTGGATGGAATTGATTGTATTGGCCTTCCGTTTGCAGATATTTTATCGGGTGCTGGCCGAATTTTTAATTTAACTCACATTCAACCATCGCTACAACACAGTGCACAAGTGGAAGAAATGTTTGTTCAACTTAAGAGCAGCGCTGGAAGCTTGGTGTCGTTAGTACTTAATGCTAAACGTTTCGCGAATATGGATGTGTACGTATTTACCCCAATGGGGAAACGACAACATTTCGAAGCTGAAATTATCAATGCTCGAAAAAAGGCTGAGCAATCGGCATTCGCAACCAATGAAGCATATAATACTCTGCAAGAACTGCAGCAAGCACTCGAAGAGAGCAACCGCGAGCTAGAGGCATTAGCAAGTACAGATGCTTTAACTGGGATCGCGAACCGTCGCCATTTTCAAAATGCGTTTAAACAGCAAATTTCCATATTTGAGCGAACACAAAATCCCTTGGCATTACTAATGTTAGATGTTGACCATTTTAAATCAATTAATGATTCTGCGGGCCACGATGTTGGTGATCAAACGCTCCAACGCTTGGCTGAATTAGTGAGTAGCTGTATTCGACAGGGCGATATTTTTGCTCGAACTGGTGGCGAAGAATTTGCCATAATTATGGCAAATACAGATTTAGACACTGCCACAAATGTAGCAGAGAGAATTCGTACTTTAATAACAACCAGTAAATTCCCCCATCAAATGGTAACGATAAGCTGTGGTATCGCCGTGGCAAAGCCAGCAGATACACCACAAAGCTTGTACATGCGAGCAGATAAAGCCCTTTATGTGGCTAAAAATAACGGCCGTAATCGAACGGAAGTTGCTGAATAGTTAATCACTTTTTCCTTTCCGCTTCATGGGGGTTTCCCCCAATTTTATGAACGACATATATCGTCGCAGTTAGTTATTGGTTATAGTAAATTTATTAATAGCTTAAGTGGGTAATGATGCACATGGAGGCAAGCACCAACGAAGTGTTTAGAGCACTCGCCGATACGTTCAGTTTTAGCGAGCAGGAACACTTTTTTGAACTGATCTGTGAGCAACTGACAGAAATTCTAGCAGTTGACCATGTGCTATTGGCGCGGGTGAAGCCCGATGAACTCGTGGCTAAAACAATTGCGCTCTACTCAAATGGCCAGCATCATGGTGAGTTCGAGTATTCTCTCACGGGCACACCCTGTGCAACGATTAATGAGCAAAATGTTTGCTTATATAACGGCGATGTAGCGAAACGATTCCCTAATGATCTAATGCTCTCCGATATTGGCGTGGAGAGTTATATTGGCTTCCCATTAATAAACCGACAAGGCAAGAAACTCGGTTTAATTGCTTTGATGCACAATCAAAAAATTGCCAATCCTGAACTTGCTATCGAAGTATTGCGGGTTGCGGCTAGTTTCTTGGCTATGGAAATGCAACGGCGTGAACACGAACGTAAAATTGCTGATATTGCATTTACTGATCTGGTTAGTGGGCTTCCTAACCGTGTTTCCTTTATTCACCGAGTGGATGCGGCTATCGAAAAAGCTCAACTTACTCAGCAAACATTGAGTGTATTGATGATTAATATTCGCCGCTTTAAAGAGGTGAATGATACTTATAATCATGCAGTGGGTGATGCGCTTCTTAAAGCAGTTGGCCAAAGGCTAGTAGAATATGTAGATACAGGCAGCTGTGTTGCTCGATTCAGCAGTGATGAATTCGGTATATTGTTACCACAAACTAGCGTAGCACAGTTGCCGCAAGCAATTGAGAATGTTAAATCTGCCTTCTTTGAGCCCGTGCAGGTTGATTCCCGTAACTTTTCGGTACAAGTGCTAGTAGGCGCTGCCAATTATAGTGCGTTAGATAGGCAACAAATAGCGCACGGCATTTCAAGTGATGGCTTGTTACAACGCGCAAGTATCGCACTGGAACACGCTCGCGTAGCAGCTACACAAAGCCGCATATATGATGTATCGATGAGCGAGGCACTGCTAACAGAACAGCACATGCTGGAACGCTTGCAGCTGGCAATTGCCAACGAAACATTGTTGCTCTACTACCAACCGCAATTTGATATCGATACCGGCAAGCTGCGCGGTGCTGAAGCATTATGTCGTTGGTATGATGACGAACTCGGTTGGGTAAGCCCAATGCTATTTATCCCGTTAGCAGAAGAGCGGGGTTTAATTCATGAGCTCGGTGATTGGGTGATGCGCAAAGCTGTACATCAGTTACATGATTGGCTTCCCAGCTATCAAGGCTATTTAAGCGTAAACATTTCCGCGCGCCAATTTGATGACCCCTATATGGCAGATTATCTGATTGAGCAAACGCGTAATTTACCGAAAGGGCGGTTGGTTGTTGAGTTAACGGAAAGCATTATGATGGGAAAATCCGTGCAGGCTTTGCGCCAATTTCAGCGTATAAGTGATCATGGTATCTCGATTGCTGTGGATGATTTTGGCACTGGCTTCTCTTCACTTGCTTATTTAACCCAATTTCCGATTTCAATGTTAAAAATTGATCGCTCGTTTGTGCAAAATCTAGCGGCGGGAGCGCACGAATATACGATAGCCGCCACCATTATTGCGATGGCAAAGGCATTGAACTTATCCACGGTAGCTGAAGGTGTAGAAACTGCTGAGCAGGAAAAAATGCTAGCAAACCTGGGTTGTAATCGCACTCAAGGCTTTTTGCGCGGCAAGCCAGTAGCAGCAGAAGAGTTTGCAGCACGCTGGTTTAATCAGTAGTTTGGTGCTTAAATGTACGCTACATAACTGATTAAGTTTGCGTAAGCAAAGGAGCACTGCATGTCGTTAGGCCCAGTTTTAATGTTGGTATTTATTCCAGTGGTATTTATCGCCATCATTGGCGGTTATTTATTCTGGTTTTTTCGTAACGAAGAAAAGAAACGGTAATTCCTTTGTAGTTCATGTTAACCGCGTGAGTGTGTATAGCATGAACACCCTGAGCAATGATAAGAAGAATAAGTAAGTAAGGCGACCCATATGAGTGAAGCGGTAGTTATCGCATGTTTACACTGTGGCAAACGGAATAAATTTGCTGCCGAGCGGCTTAGCGATCATCCCCATTGTGGTTCCTGCAATGAGGAACTTATTACGGGCGTGCCGTTTAATTTAACCTTAAACAATCTTAAAACACACATGAGCAGTGATATGCCAGTAGTGGTAGATTTCTGGGCCCCTTGGTGTGGGCCATGTAAGCAATTTGGGCCAATTTTTGAAATGGTTGCTGCACCTTTCGCCGAACGTGCTCGCTTCGCAAAAGCCAACACCCAAAACGAAACTGTTCTTGGCCAACGCTATAATATCCGCAGTATTCCTACGCTGGCGGTATTCCATTATGAGCAGGAATTAGCTCGCGTTTCTGGTGCAATGCCACCGCAACAGCTGCATCAATGGTTAGATTCGGTGCTAAGCAAAGTAGGGTGGTAACCCTACGTGTAGAACTAACGTTGTGTGATTCGTTTATGCCCGCGCCGTATCCAAACAAGGAACATGAGATATGGGTAAAGAACTAACACGCAAATAAATATAAAAAAGCCTAATCCGTGTGTTTCTTCTTCTAGGTAATCAATTTCTGCAGCTGCATCTAGCGCATATACTCTCGGATCGCTAGCGAGCGATACAATAGGCACCTGAGAGAATGATTCAGGTATGTGATAACTATATACGGTTCTCCCAGACATTCTTGGATTATCATCTGCGAATAAAAACTTGAACGAGTAGCGTTGATTGTGCCTACCTTCGTTATGAATGAAGTAGTTATCTTGCAAATTTACGTATCGCACCTGAAGCGAGTTAAGCGCTTCATAATCACCGGCAAAGTAAGCTTCTTGCAAGAAGCCGAGTTCCCAATGCTGTTCTAACCGTTTTTTGTCATCTTCCATAGTGACATAGCCCGTTGTGATAAAAGCAAAAACGATAAGCGTTACAACTATAGTAAATAACGAGCGCCAAATTATTGAAAATACTTTACTCACAACTATCTCCGGTATAAATGTTTCGGTAACCTTTTATTTCTAATATATATACGTTCCGGTTCGAAAAATCACTGAAAAAAGCAAAAAAACTTGCAGCTGAGTGGGCCTCGCACTATTATAGCGCCCGCTTGCCAAGGCAAGCTTCTGCAATATGTGCGTCCTTAGCTCAGCTGGTTAGAGCACCACCTTGACATGGTGGGGGTCGGTAGTTCGAATCTACTAGGACGCACCAATTTTTCCCGCTAATGCTTTTGCATAAGTTGCCCCTTGTAGTATGGTTTCCTCCCGATTATCGGCAACTCGCTTCCAAGTGTAATGAGATCGTAGAATCGTAATTCAAGCAATTTGTGAGGATAGGTTTGTGGGAAATGAAAAGAATCTACAGGGCCTTCGGGGCTGGCTAATACTGGTAGCGATCGGCGTGATCATTGCACCGATCCGATTGCTTTCGGTAGAGTTGCCAATGTATACCGAAATCCTCAATGATGGCACCTGGGAGCTGTTAACTAGTGCTGATTCGGAGCTTTACCATCCTTTATGGGCGCCAGTGCTGATAACAGAGATTACGTTTAGTTTTGTGCTATTGCTTGCTTCGTTGTATTTGGTAGTGCTGTTTTTTAGTAAACATTACCTTTTTCCTCGAGTGTTTATTGCGATAACCCTGGCAATGCTGATTTTTATTCCGTTCGATTCGTGGTTGGTATCGCAAGTATTGCCTGAGGAATCGTTTATAGATACGCAAACCATACGTGATTTCTCCCGTACTGTGGTATCTGCCGCAATTTGGATTCCGTACATGTTGGTTTCGAAGCGAGTTAAGGCCACATTCGTTGAGAAAAAGCTGGGTTAACCGAAAACTAAGATGATGATTACGCCAAGATAGGCAACCGCTTGCGCGCTATTCAGCGCCAATACAAGCCACCAAAACGGCCTGGTAAATCCATACTCTGCGCGTGCTGCGCGAGTGCGTAGCTTGAGGCTTGATACCGTTGCGAATACGGCCGCCGTAGCGCACATAGGTACCGCAATTAAGGCAACAAAAAATAGCACGCCGCCGGCAGGAGCTGCGCTATTACTGGCTTGTGATTGCATTAGGCCGAGTAACAATAGTGCCCCAAGGGTAAGGCTTAGGGCTGTAAGTTGGATATTTCGCATGGCTCAACCCGATGCATAGTGTGTGTTTCCCTTCTTTATTTAAGGTTACCCGTTTATTTAATGCTCCCCTTTATTTAACGCAAACATGCGATGGGTTCAAGCATCAGTAAACCTATTAAGTACTATCTCTCTCTGTGGGTAACTCCAATTGTTCGCTTTTTTTTGCAAAAATCTACTAAACCTAATTGACAATCATTCTCATTTGCATCTATTATGCCCTCGCCTTTTCAAATGATAACGATTCTCATTACTGATTAGCCTCGTTATTGCTATTTGCCTTACTTCCGTAACTGCTTTGCAGCCAACATAGAAGAATAATATATTGGAGCTCTTCATGCCTTTAACCAAGTTACCACGCTACTCAGTATTAGCTTCTGCTATCACCCTTGCACTTATGCCAACCTTTGCACTTGCGGATGATATTGATACTGAAGAATCAACCAATGAAGCGCGTAAATCGCGTGCCCCAGCAATCGAAGTAATTCGCGTATATGGTGCTCGCGGTGCGCACAGTTACGATGAAACCGGTACGGTAAATATCGTGAGCCGTGAGCAAATTGAACGCTTGCAGCCATTATCAAATGAAGACGTTTTACGCCGGATTGCGGGTATTAACGTGAAAGGGGAAGAAGAAAGCTCGATTGTAGCCAACTTTGGTATTCGCGGTTTAGCGGCAAGCGAATCAAAATCTTTAGTGCTGGAAGATGGTGTGCCAGTGGCGCCAGGTTTATTTATCGGTAATGATCGCTATTTCAATCCGCGTATTCAACGTGTAGAGCGAGTAGAGATATTGAAGGGTTCTTCTTCATTGCGTTATGGCCCTTCTACAATTGGTGGGGTAGTGAACTACCAAACGAAAACGCCAGATGAGGGGCTGTTACTAAGTGGTCGTGCGGGTTCGTATAACATGCGGGAAGTGAACATTGAAGCAGGCAACAGCACCGCTTCAGGTGATGGCTATGCAGGTGTGGTATTCACGCATGCGCAAAGCGATGGCTTCATGGATAAAGGCTATGATATGAAAGATATCATGGTAAAAGCAGGCATGGCACTAGCCAATAATCAGAGCATTGGTATGAAATTCTCTTATCTTGAGAATGATGCCAATATCTCTTATCGTGGTTTGTTGCTTGATGATTATTTAGCAGGGGAGCGCTATAACCCAGCCCCAGATGATAGGTATTTACAGGAACGTGTTGCGTTTGATGTAAACCATGAATGGCTGATTAGCCCTGATGTAACCCTAAATACCATTGTGTATTGGAGCAATGTAAGCCGTGATTACTGGCGTTACAATGTGGATACTGCGGCTTCGAATGAGGCGGGAAGATGGGTATATACCGACGCTCTTACGGGCAATAACCGAGCGTTTGAACGCTTTGGGGTAGAAACCCGCTTAGCGTATCGCCATACGATGTTCGATATGGATGCAAACTCAGAATTTGGCTTGCGCTTTATGACCGAGGAATCCGACGATGCCCGTATTCGCGCTACTCGCGAGAATGATCGTACCGGTATAAATGATCGTCACCGGGTAGATAGTGCTGATAGCTATGCTGCATATGCGCAAACTCGCCTTGCACTCTCAGAACGTTTTGCCCTTACTCCTGGAGTTCGAGTAGAAAGCTATGAGCAGCAGCAAGTGTTGCTATCAGGCGGGAATGCATTGGCAACAACATCGCATACCGAAATATTGCCAGGTGTAGGCGCTACTTTTGCAGTAACTAATAATGCTGAATTATATGGTGGTGTATATCGAGCTTTTTCTCCCGCTGCAAATGGCGTGGCGTTAGATGGTTTAACGGATCAGAACCTTGATGGCGAGCGCTCTACAAACTATGAAATAGGTATTCGTGGTGCCAAGGGAAGAGCAAACTATGAAGTTGCAGCGTTTTTTATGGATTTCAGTAACCAAGTGGTTACTGGCAATAGTAACCCAAATCTTTCGCGCTCAAACGCTGGTGAAACAGAACATTATGGCGTTGAAGTGGCCTTTGGTTACGATTTAGGTGCTGGTTTTAGTATAGATTCGAACGCTACATGGGTACCGAAATCAGAGTTTATGAGTGGCGATTTCGCTGGTAACCGCTTGCCTTATGCTCCAAAACGAATGGCTAATTTGGCATTGAATTATAATCTTGAACGTTTCAGTGTGGCCGTTACCGCACATTATCAAGGCGAGCAGTTTGGTGACCCAAGCAACCAAGTAGATATTCCGAGTGGCGCAGCAGGTGGAATTTGGGGCGGCTTGCTTCCTTCATATACCGTGTTTGATGCGTTTGCCCAAATGCAGATAAATGATCAGTTGGCGGTATTTGGTTCGGTGAAAAACCTTACTGATAAGCAGTATATTTCTGGCTTGCGCCAAGGTATTTACGTTGGCCCAGAACGCGCATTTGAAGTAGGTGTTCGTTACCGCTTCTAAGCAAATTAACAATTACTAGTACATCAGTGAACGCCCTATGTGATATGCAGGGCGTTTTTATTTAAACGGGCGTTTAAAAAATTGGGTTTACGGTGTGGTTGTGGCAGAAATATGCTGAATCAGGGTTATTATCGGCGCGGCATGATTACGATGCCGGTGGTATGCAGTTACCAGCGCTACTCAGTATGGCCTGCAATAGTTACTTTATGGCGGCTAATCCTGCTACAGCGGCTTATCCATTCTTAACTACCGCCGCAGCCAACGTTATTCAAGCCTTTGGCAACGCAGAACAAAAAGCACATTTCCTGCCGGGTATGTTCAGTGGCCGTTTTGCCGGCACTATGGCGCTCACCGAACCCGATGTAGGCTCTTCTTTAGGTGATTTAGCAACAAAAGCGAAGCCGTACAACGATGGTACGTATCGCCTGAGCGGGCAGAAGATGTATATTTCGGGTGGCGATCAAGATATTACCGAAAACATTGTGCATTTGGTGCTTGCGCGGATTGAAGGTGCAGTTGCGGGCGTAAAAGGTATTTCCATGTTTATTGTGCCGAAATTCTTAGTAACGGATGCTGGAGATATAGGCGCCCGTAATGATGCACAGTTAGCTGGCTTGCTGCTGCGCGCTACTTTATGCGCTGGGAATTGGCCGAAGCCGAGGTACACCTGCAGCGCTTAAAAGAGCAGGATGATAGCTGGTTCAGTATTGAGAACGAGTGGCTTTGAGCAAGTGGATAACTTGAAAGGTAATATCAATCTATTTTTTGAGATAAAACAAATTAACGCAAACGGTATTTTAGATTGGTAGGGATGCATCCGCACTGCTATAACTAATAGTGAAAAATAACCTTGTAGTGTTATTTCAATAACATATCTTGCAACAATCAAGGAGAATAGCATGAGTGATCAAAATTCTACTGGCAAATGCCCAGTGTTGCACGGTGCAAACACGCGCATGGCTGGTAATGGTACGAAGAACGTAGATTGGTGGCCGAACCAGCTTAATTTGCGCATCCTGCATCAGAATGATAAGAAATCGAATCCACTAGGTGAAGATTTTAATTATCGCAAAGAATTTAAAAAACTTAATCTTGCGGAAGTGAAGCAAGATATTGAAACAGCGCTCACCGATTCTAAAGATTGGTGGCCTGCAGATTATGGCCATTATGGCCCATTCATGATTCGCATGGCTTGGCACGTAGCCGGTACTTATCGCATGGGCGATGGCCGCGGTGGTGCGGGTACCGGTAACCAACGTTTTGCGCCACTAAACAGCTGGCCAGATAATGGTAACCTTGATAAAGCGCGCCGCTTGTTATGGCCAGTGAAGAAGAAATATGGCAACAAACTTTCGTGGGCCGATTTATTTGTGCTAGCAGGTAACGTTGCGATTGAATCCATGGGTGGTAAAACCTTTGGTTTTGGTGGCGGCCGTGAAGATATTTATGAGCCAGAAGAAGATATCTACTGGGGAACCGAAGACACTTGGTTAGGCAACAAGCGCTACACCGGTGATCGCGAGTTGGAAGATCCACTGGCAGCAGTGCAAATGGGTTTAATTTACGTGAACCCAGAAGGCCCAGATGGCAACCCAGATCCACTCGGTTCTGGCCGCGATGTGCGGGAAACCTTCAAGCGCATGGCGATGAATGATTATGAAACCGTAGCACTTACTGCCGGTGGCCATACCTTCGGCAAAGCGCATGGTGCAGCACCTGATTCGCATCTGGGCCCAGAGCCTGAGGCTGCGCCATTAGAAGAAATGGGCTTCGGCTGGAAGAACAGCTACGGCAAAGGTAAAGGCCGCGATACTATTACTAGTGGTATTGAAGGTGCTTGGACACCAACGCCAATTACCTGGGATAACAGCTACTTTAGTGTGTTGTTTGGTTATGATTGGGAGCTTGTTAAGAGCCCAGCAGGCGCTTACCAGTGGGCAGCGAAGCAGTTAGCCGATAAAGATCATGCGCCGGATGTAGAAGACGCCTCGATTAAAGTGGGCATTATGATGACCACAGCAGATATGTCGATGCGCGAAGATCCAGAATATCGCAAGATTTCTGAGCATTTCTACAAAAACCCTGATGAGTTCCAAGATGCCTTTGCGCGTGCTTGGTTTAAATTAACGCATCGGGATATGGGGCCAAAATCACGCTACTTAGGCCCAGAAGTGCCAGCAGAAGATTTAATTTGGCAAGATCCAGTGCCTGAGGTTGATCACGAGCTGATTGGTAAAGGTGAAATTGCTGAACTGAAGAAAACTATTTTAGCTTCTGGTTTAAGTGTACAAGAATTGGTGTACACAGCATGGTCTTCGGCCGCCACTTTCCGTGGTTCCGATAACCGTGGTGGTGCAAATGGTGCACGAATTCGTTTAGCACCGCAAAACACCTGGGAAGTGAACCAGCCAGATCAGCTGAAAAAAGTGTTGGCCACATACGAAGGTATTAAAAAAGATTTCGATTCTGCGCAACTTGGTAATAAGCGCGTATCGTTAGCTGATTTAATTGTGTTAGGTGGTTGCGCCGCGATTGAGAAAGCAGCAAAAGATGCCGGCTATTCAATTGATGTGCCATTCAGCCCAGGCCGCACCGATGCAACAGCAGAGCAAACTGATGCAGAATCGTTTGAGGTGCTTGAGCCAATTGCTGATGGTTTCCGGAATTATCAGAAGAAGCGCTACTCGGTTGAAGCTGAAGAGTTGCTGCTGGATCGGGCTCAGTTACTTACTCTAACAGCGCCAGAAATGACCGTGCTAGTAGGTGGCATGCGTTCATTAGGTGCGAACTTCGGTGGTAGTAAGCATGGCGTGTTTACTAGCAAGCCAGGTACATTGAATAACGATTTCTTCAATGTAATTACCGATACATCGATTGAGTGGAAACCTACCTCTGAAGCGGCACAAGAGTTTGAAGGTCGTGATCGTAGTACCGGTGCAGTGAAATTCTCTGGTACTCGGGTAGATCTCGTGTTTGGTTCGAACTCGCAATTGCGAGCACTTGCAGAAGTGTATGCGCAAGATGATGCGGGAGAGAAATTTGTTAAGGATTTCGCCAAAGCATGGGTGAAAGTGATGAATGCAGATCGTTTTGATCTAGCTGATTAATCACGTTTTGTTCTTTACCAAAAACGCTCACTTCGGTGAGCGTTTTTTTTTAGTGCGTGAACAGTATGTATGGCGAAGAGAATGTGATGGCACATTTACTTTGGCCAATGATAGAGCCACGGTGATTGGATGTGTGGGAATTGTTGCCAATCGATAGCCACAAAATCGTTGCTCTGCTCTGGTAAACATACAAAGCACTGTGGCTCGCCATTCCATAGGAAGCGTAATGCACTTGCATGCAGCATTAAACGCTCGGCAGGCTCACCGCCGTATCGTGTATCGCCCAAAATTGCTGCCCCAATGCTTTTCAATGCAACTCTGAGTTGATGCGTTCGGCCGGTGCTCGGTTTAAGAATATACAAACGTGCATGCATGCCAGCAATATTCTTGGCGGGAATGTTGTGGCTAAAAAAATGAGTACGAGCAGGATTCTCCATGCTTCGTAATAATTTGTAACCGCCATTTCGGCTTTTCGCCATATCGCCTTGAATTAGCCCTTGTTTCTTTTTCGGCTTATGGCCAGCAATGGCAACATAGTATTTATCAATCGCGTGTTCACTGAACAGTGCGCCAAATGCTGTAGCAGCTCCTTTATTGCGAGCTACCAGAAGCAAACCGCTGGTACCTTTATCGAGCCGATGAACGGGGAAAAGGGGAGCTGCACTTGGGTTCGGGGCTAGTAATTGTTGTAGCTGCACAATGATACCCAGCTCACTTTCCTCGGTATGCATGCCTATGCCCGATGGTTTATTGATCACATAAAAATCAGGGTGTTCGGCAAGAATGGCATTACTAGTAAGGTGCATGGGCTAATTCCAAGCGGTTTGCGTATGATGAAACAACAGTATTAAGAACTATTATGGGAAATCTGGTTCAGTTCATCGCTGTTCTAGATTACTGATATAAACGAAGCGTTTGTTTAACAACGCAAGGGTTTAAGTATACACGGGGGCATTATGCTCGATAAGAGTAATAAACAATTTATTGATAGCGCTGAGCAAATGCAGGCAGATGAGCTGGCAAAATTCAATGCACTCGCACAAGAATGGTGGAACCCGGAAGGCAAGTTTAAGCGCGTACTGGAGTTCAATGAAGCGCGCGTTAATACCATTATTAGTGGTATAGCGGAGCATTTCGCTCGCGATTTAGCTGCTGAAAAGCCATTTTCGGGGTTGCGTATATTGGATATTGGTTGCGGTGCCGGCTTAATTTGTGAACCGCTTGCGCATCTCGGAGCTGATGTTACCGGAGTTGATGGTAGCGAAATGAATGTGCAGGTTGCCAAAGCCCATGCAGCTGAAAGTAACGCAGCGGTGCACTACAAACATGCATTAGCAGAAGATTTGCCGAGCGATGCACAATTTGATGTAGTGCTAAATACGGAAGTAATAGAGCATGTGCCGGATCAACACGCACTCGCGGCTACTTGCGCGCGCTTAGTGGCGCCGAAAGGCCTACTGGTAATGGCAACTTTAGATCGCAGTATAAAATCATTTTTAGTGGCTATTGTTGGTGCTGAGTATGTGCTAAAAATGTTACCTAAAGGAACACATGATTGGCGTTTCTTTATTAAACCGAAAGAATTAGCGGTAATGCTGGCGAAATACGGTATGCAAGTTAAGCAGCAACGCGGCTTCGCTTTTAATCCCATTCGGCAAAAATGGCGGATTACGGCAAAACCGAATGTGAATTACATGCAATTCTATGTGCGCTAGCGTTCCAAACCGAACCACTAACTAGCAACGAAACGAAGCGATGGCAAAACATTATAATAATAGCCACACATGGCAAGATATCGGCATTGCGGTGTTAAAAGTGTTACCGCGGTTACCTACTTTTATTGCTGTGAATATAGCGATAGAACGCGCAAAGCATCAGCAAATTGGGTCTACCGGATTATTTTTGCAACGCGCGGCGCAACGCTTTCCCGAGCGCATATTCTTACGCTTTGAAGATCGTACTTATAGCTATGCGGAATTTAATGCGTGGGTAAATCAAATTGCTCATACGTTACAGGCGCGAGGCTTACAGAAAGGGCAATGCGTGGCACTAATGTTTACAAACAGCCCTGAGCAATTGGCCTGTGCTTTTGCAGTGAACAAGTTAGGCGCTGTTGCTGGCATGGTAAATTATAAGCAGCGTGATGCGGTATTGGGGCATAGTTTTTCGGTATTGCAGCCAGCCATGGTTATTATCGCCGAGGAGTTTGTTGAGGCGGTGAACTACGCGCAACCACCGCTTCGGGAAATTTCTGAGGATAGTGCACCACAATGCTTTGTTATGGGCGGAAATGCGCAAGGTTATACTAATTTAGCTGAACTATGCGCTACTGAAAGCCAAGAAAACCCATCGCAAACGGCGAATATTAAGCTTGGCGAAAACTGTTTTTATGTATTTACCTCGGGCACAACGGGTTTACCTAAAGCCGCTGCAATGACCCACCTGCGGTGGTACAAAGCAGGGCTGGGGTTTGGCCGCATGGCGCTCGGCTTAGGTAAAAATGATGTGCAGTATTGTTGCTTACCGTTTTACCACAACACTGCGCTTTCCATTGCCTTAAGCTCGGTGGTGCTTACCGGCGCTGGTTTGGCAATTGCGGAAAAATTTAGTGCGTCGCAGTTTTGGCCGGATATTCATCATCATCAGGCTACCTGTTTCACCTATATTGGCGAGTTATGTCGCTATTTGCTGAATCAGCCTGAAACACCGCTAGAGGTTACGCATAATGTGCGGGCAGTGGTGGGGAATGGGTTACGCGCAGAAATATGGGATGCTTTTCAGCAACGCTTCGGTATTCCGCGAATTTGTGAACTTTACGGGGCAAGTGAAGGCAATATCGGCTTTGTAAATGCCTTTAACTTGAAGCGTACTGTTGGGTTTTCGCCAATGAAATTTGCTGTGGTGGAATTCGATGTGGATAACGAACAACCGGTAATGGATCAACGTGGGCATTTGCAACCAGTTGGCAAAGGCGAAATAGGGCTTTTGCTGGCCGAAGTTTCCAATAAGGCTCCCTTTGATGGCTATACTAATCAGGCGGCGAGTGAAGCTAAATTAATGCGCAATGTGTTTAAGCCAGGCGATTGTTGGTTTAATACCGGGGATATTGTGCAACACCAGGGCTTTCGGCATATTGCGTTTATTGATCGCGTAGGCGATACCTTTCGTTGGAAAGCAGAAAATGTGGCCACTACAGAAGTTGAAGCACAAATTCACAGTATTGCTGATGTAATTGAGGCAGTAGTGTACGGCGTAGAAGTGCCAAATGCAGATGGCCGTGCTGGCATGGTATCGCTGATCCTCAATCAAGATGCGCCATTTAACCCTCAGGTTTTTTATGAAAATCTGCGCAAGCGCCTCCCTGATTATGCGGTACCTTTATTTGTGCGCTTGCGTAAACTCGCCTCATATCATGAAACAACGGGTACATTTAAAATCAAGAAAACGGAACTGAAGCAGCAAGGCTATAAACCCGAGGGGGAGAACGACACCGTATTTGTGTTACTCGATCGAAGCCTTGGTTATCAACCGCTGAACCCGCAAATTCTTGCTGAAATTGAAGGGGGCAAGCGCCGTTTTTAATCACCGTAAGGGCAGCACGATTCTGCCAAGTATCTGCAATAGCAATTATAATAGCGATCCTTGTTTGTGATTAAAAGTAATAGTTAACTTTACCAAAAGTACAGAAAGTGCTTTTGCGTTTAGGAAAAGAAATATACACTACGTGCATTATTTGAGTGGAGAAAATCAATGCACATTCGCCTTTCCTTATTAACTATATCTGCTGCTTTGCTGTTAAGCGCCTGTAGCAAACAGGTGGCCTGCGATAGTGATGCAGCCCAAAGCAAGTTGTTGCATGAGAGTGCGCTGCGTTTCCAAGCTCGATTGCAGGAGGAATATGAACTTACCTTTGTTAATGCGTTAAATCTCGGTAAATCTGTGCCGGTGCGTATTGCCGAACAAGAGGTATTCAATAACACTGACATTGAAAAGTTGGCTCGGGATACCGCGAAAGATTTACGTTTTGAGGGGGGCCGCTTAATTCGTAGAAACTACGTTGCAGGTGAGTTGCTTTGCGCCGGCACATTGATAACACCCAATGATACTAGAGTTCCGGTATCCTACGAGGTATCGAAAGATGATAACGATGGTGTAGCTGTTCAAGTAAGGGGGATTTAATTGCCATTACTGTTTGGGGAGAACGCGCTAAAATAGCACCTGTAAGCCCAATATTAATACGCGGATAGGATTTAATTTATGGCGGCTTGGTTGGTTAAGTTCCGGCTAGTGCAATTGAGTTTAACGGTGTTGGTTACTGTTGCTTTAGTAAGTTGCTCATGGAGTACAAATGATTGGAGGAATATTGCTGAACGCGCTGGCGCCGAAGATTATTTGCGCATTATTCTAGATGATAAATTAGATCCATACGGAGGTGTTGATGGCCTTAAGAACATCTCTAATGTACGTGAAATTCTCGAGCTTTTAGCTGCTGTTATTAAAGAGGTGTGGGGTGATGAGAATGAAGAATCGTCATCGGAAAAACGCTACGTTAAATATAGTAATGATTACTTAGCCCGGGCTATTGTTGATTTTGAGCAAGGCTACTTGTTGGTAGAAACAATAGCCGAAGAGAACCCTCAAGAGATGTTGCAAAGTGCCTTAGTTCTCACTTTGCTTACGCCAAAAGACATAACTGTAGAAGATATATTCACCGATCAAGCGCCACGTATCGGTGATGAACCATTTCTTTATGAGCAGGTTCTTGATGAAAACAATCAGCCTATTCGCACAGAGAGCGATGCGGAACGTTACGCACGTTCGTTGATTGCTAACCAATTTCAGCAACGGCGCAGTGATGGCAGGCTCATTAGTTCTGTGCGCACCGAGTTAGTAGACAATCATTTACATTTACGGCAATTGCAATTTTCTAACTCAGTTTTACGCTACGCACGAGAATATGCCATTGCGCCATCGTTGGTATATGCAGTAATTGAAGTGGAAAGCGCTTTTAACCCATTTGCTGTGAGCCATGCCAATGCACTCGGGTTAATGCAGATTGTGCCAGCAACTGCTGGCCGAGATGTTTTTGAGCGTGTTAAAAATCGCAGTGGCGAACCCACTCGCGAAGAATTATTTGTGGCTGATTTCAATATTGATATTGGCACTGCATATTTATACCTGCTGGATCGTGTTTATCTGCAACGAATTATTGATCCACAAAGCCGTAGGTATGCAAAAATATCGGCATACAATGGTGGAGCTGGAAACGTATTTCGAACCTTTGCAAATGACCGTGAGCAGGCCCTTCGGCAGATCAATGCACTAAGCCCAGAGCAGCTGTATCAACAATTAGTGCGGAACCATCCATTTGCAGAAACGCGGAATTATTTGCGCAAGGTTCGTGAAGCGGAGCGCAAATATATTTAAGCGCAATGGGCAAAAGTTGCATTTCGATATAGTTATTGCGTTACAATTGCGATGTTGAACTCAACTATGGCAGCAAGGAACCAGTAACATGCGTGTATGTGGAATTGAAATTAAAAGTAATGAAGCAATTATTTGCTTGATGGATATGGATGACGGTTTGTTGCAGATTCCTGATTGTCGGCAAACGCGTTTTCAATTGGTGAAAGATAACGTTGCTGAAAACGTACGCAAATTTCAATTTACCTTTCGTAAATTAGTTGAAGATTACCGCATTGATTGCTTGGTTATTAAAGAACGCATGCAGAAAGGTAAGTTTGCTGGTGGTGCTATAGGCTTTAAAATGGAAGCGGCATTACAATTGATTGATACAGTTGATACGCAATTGCTTTCTGGCTCCAAGCAAAAGGAAATTTTGAAACGCAACCCTGTGCCTATTGAATTCTCTTCTACAGGGTTAAAGGGTTTCCAAGAGCCAGCATTTACTATTGCTTATGCATATCTAATGGGCCAAGAGTACGGTGTTGAGTAAAGATTATTAGAACCCTTTCTATGGTAATAAAAAACGCGCTTAGCGCGTTTTTTTGTGTAAAAAATTAACCTATCGCATGCCACTAGCTTCCGGCAAGTGGCTGGGTTTTCTGGTAAACCTCTTCAAGGCGCTGTAAATCATACAGTTGATTACCTTTGGTTTGCACTGTTACTGATGCAGCGGCCACGCCGTAGCGAAAGGCGTTTAACATTGGTTCACCCGCGTGCAAGCGATACACCAACGCCGACATAAAACTATCACCCGCGCCAACGTGGCTAACAATCTCATGTTTTGGTGGCATATATGCGTGCTCTTCACCCTTATCGGTTACCAGCAGTGCACCGCCTTTCGAGAGTGTAACAATCAAGTTTTGTACTGCGTGTTTGGCAACTAAAGCGCGCATTTGGGCAAACAACGTGGGGATATCATCAAACTCATAATAACCTAACGATGAAAACTCTTTACGGTTCAGTTTAGCCACATAAGCGCCAGAATATAGCGCACTTGTTAGCGCCGCCCCCGAGCTATCGAGTGCAACTTTAATACCTTTTTCTGCGGCTGCCTTAGTAAGATCCCCGAAGAAATTGCTGGGTACAGATTCGCCAATACTCCCACTTAGTACCAGAAAATCGGGTTGGGTAGGGCGCTCAAGCAAAGCCTTTCTGCATTGCTTGAGCTCGTTTTCCGTTAATGCTGGTCCTGGAAACACAAAGTGGAACATTTTTCCGCTACTGCGTTCGGTTATAGCGAGGTTTTGCCGTGTATCTGCGGCAATGCTGATGGCTTCAAATGGCGTATTATCACGCGCCAAAAGTTGTTTTAACAGTTCCCCATTTAAACCTCCAGCAGGGAAGATGGCCACAGCCGGTGTGCCCATGCGTGTAATATTGCGGGCCACATTTATGCCACCACCGCCTGGCTCTTGGCTGCTTTGGATACAGCGGCTTTTACTATCGTTGTGAACCTTTTCGGTTTCTCCGAAAGTATCCACCGCTGGATTCATCGTAAAAGTAACGATGGATGCGTGCATTATTGCGCGCCTGGCTCGGCATATTTTTCGAACCAATCACGTACTTCACCATACCAATAAACGGAATTATTTGGCTTCAAAATCCAATGATTCTCATCAGGGAAGTAAATCATTCGTGAATCAATTCCCTTCGTTTGTAAGGTGCGGAATATTTCAAAACTTTGGCCTACCGGCACACGCAAATCCGTTTGCCCGTGGCTGATTAGAGCAGGGGTATTAAAATCGCCAGCACGGTAATGTGGTGAAATATCTTTATAGATTTCAGGGTTTTCCCAAAAACTGCCATAGCGATCCGAATGTACTGCAAAATCGGCCGACATTTGCGAATACATGTTGTATACCGGCGCATGAATCAATAGGGCATTAAACGGATGTGGTTTGCCCAACAGAATAGAACTGAGGTAGCCACCATAGCTAGCTCCGCCAGCTACCATGCGCTCATTATCAATCCAATTTTTCTCCATAAACCACTCAGCAGCGGCGATGGTATCTGCGTAGGGTGCAGTTACCCAATCGGGGTTGATATAATCAGTGAAATCTTGGCCGAACCCACTAGAACCATGGAAGTTATGCCATGCGGTAACATACCCCCAAGAGGAGAAGGTTTGCGCGTTCCAACGGTAATGGAACCCATCGGTGATCGCACTATGCGGGCCGCCGTGAATTAGCAAAAACAATGGGTATTGCTTACTGCTATCGAAACCGGGTGGATAGTGCACCCACATTTGAATATCTGCGCCGTTGTGGCCTTGGTAGGTTACTGATTCGTAGCTACCGAGATCAACATTGGCAAGCATTTCATCGTTAAAGCTATCTAAACGAGTGGTATTGCCGTTCCGCGTGTTGATAGTTACTAAGCGCGCAGGGTACATAAAGCTCTCGTTGGTGCCTACCAGTGTACCGTTGTTGCTAACGCTGATATTGCCATGGTTAGTTGCACCGGTAAGTGCTTGCGCACGGCCATTGCGAGCATTAATTGAGTAAACTCGCGAGGTGCCAGCATCATCAATGATGGCATAAAAACCACGGCCATTTGGCATCCAAACATAGCCACCAATCGAGCGATCGAAATCACTGGTGATTTCACGTTCGCTACGGTTACTTAAATCAACTAACACAAGGTTGGTTTGATCAGCATAGAAGCCTTGAATGCGTTGGCGGGTGTAAGCCAATGTTTTGCCATCGGGGCTAAATTGCGGGTTCGCATCAGGCGCTTTATTACCTTCAGTAAGGTTATCTGCCGTATCGCTACCAATTCGTGCTAGGAATAAATCAATATTTGGCACCACTGATTCTGTTTCTGAGTTTGCGGTAAAAGCGATATAGCGGCCATCAGGCGATACATCGAAGTTACTAGCTAGAGCCATGCCAAATTTTTCCGTAATACGTTCTATATCACCACCGCTTGCAGCTACACGAAATACGTGAGTTTCACGTGCTTCATCGAGATAGCGATCAAAGGATGCATAGGGCATTTCGCGCCACTGCATGGCGGAAACATGGCTGGCTTTGTTCGCACTCTGCTGGGCTTTCATGTTTTCCCAGCTCTTGGCTGGCCATACGCTGCTGGTAAAGTAGATATGATTGCCGGCCCAGAGCAGGTTACCTACACCGGTTGGCACACTAGTGATGCCAACTGCTTCGCCTGGCCCATCCATTGGCAGAACATATACTTGGCCGGCATCGTCTTTGTCGCGCTGGCTGATAAAAGCAAGCTGTTTGCTATCTCTAGAAAACACAGGGCTGCTAGCACGCATACCTGCGGCAGTTAACGGGCGTTGCTGTTTGCCATCGGCACTGAAAAGCCACAGTTGCGTGCTGCCAAGATCTGTTTCTATATCATATTCGCTAACAGGTACCACAATGTGCTTGCCATCCGGGCTTATTACGGGAGCGCCAACACGTTTGAGTTGCCATATTAACTCAGCGGAAAGGAGAGTTTGCTCTTGCTCTGCGGTACTAGTAATCGCAGCGCTGGCGGAGTTTGTGAGTGCGGAAATACTGGGTACAGAGGCGTTTGCAGTGGTTACCGCAAGGCCTGTAGCCATGGCGATACTTAAGCAAAGGATGTTTATTTTTTTCATAAGGCTCTCTACTTCTTCTTAAGGTTAGCGTGGGGAGCAAGATATTTCGCTGTGGTTGAAAGTTTCGGTATCTTTTTCGTGCATTTACTGTATAATAGTCATCAATGCATGAAAGATACAATTTAACACTCCAATTCGTCGTATTACCATAATCTTCGTCCTGTAGTTCTTAAGTTTTAGTTTATTTTTCCCGCATGACCGCACCAACCATGCCAATTTCGGCAGGGGTGCACATTTAACATTTAAAATTTCAGGAAATTATTATGTCTAATACAGTTACTGGTACCGTAAAGTGGTTTAACGAAACTAAAGGTTTTGGTTTCATCGAGCGCGAAGGCGGTCCAGATGTATTCGCTCATTTCAGCGCGATCTCTGGCAACGGTTTCAAAACTTTGGCTGAAGGCCAAAAAGTTTCTTTTACCGTTACTCAAGGCCAGAAAGGTCCTCAAGCTGAAAACATCGTAGCTTTATAAGCTATCTGATGTTGAGCTTACTGCGGTAAGCACTAGCGTAGAGAATTATAAAGGGTAGCCAAATGGCTACCCTTTTTAGTATCTGGCGTTTAAGTATTCAAGCCATTAGTTAAGCGCGCTAGTGCGTGCTCAATTTCGGTTACACTCTCTGGATCATCAATCGTAGAGGGTACAACATATTCTTTGCCATCGGCGATATTGCGCACTACATTGCGAAGTATCTTGCCAGAGCGCGTTTTCGGTAACCGCTTCACGGTAACGGCAACTTTAAAGCAGGCCAGCGCCCCAATTTCCTCTCGCACCAATGCAACCAACTCTTTTTCCAGTTCAGTGGCACTCAAATCAACGCCATTTTTTATTACTACTAAGCCAATGGGTTGTTGCCCTTTTAGGCTATCATGAGCGCCCACAACGCAGCATTCAGCAACTGCAGGGTGGTTGGCTAACACTTCTTCCATTTCGCCGGTAGATAAGCGGTGCCCGGCCACATTAATCACATCATCCGTACGGCCCATAATGAATACATAACCCTCTTCATCAATATAGCCGCCATCACCACTCGCGTAATAGCCTGGAAATTGCTGTAGGTAGCTGGTGTGGAAACGTTCTGGATTTCCCCAAACGTTAGTAAAGCAACCGGGCGGCAACGGCAACTGAATGGCAATATTGCCTTGGTCGTTGGTGGCGATAGGGTCACCAGCCTCGTCTAACACCACAACCTTGTAGCCCGGCACCGGTAATGAAGAAGAACCGGCTTTTACGGCGAGTTTCTCTATACCTACAGGGCTGGCACAAATTGGCCAACCCGATTCAGTTTGCCACCAGTGATCAACCACTGGTTTCCCGGTTTTTTCGCAAGCCCATGCAAAGGTTGCCGGATCGAGGCGTTCACCAGCCATGAAAATGGTTTCAACGCTACTGATATCATACTGTTGTAGAAATTCAGCGTGAGGATCTTCTTTACGAATAGCGCGAAATGCGGTGGGCGCGGCAAAAATAACTTTAACGTTATACTCATCACAAATCCGCCAGAACGCTCCTGCGTCTGGAGTAAATACTGGCTTGCCCTCATACATTATGGTGCTACATCCGGCCAAAAGGGGCCCATATACAATATAGGAGTGGCCTACTACCCAACCTACGTCTGAGGCTGAAAACATTACATCGCCAGCGGTTAAGTTATAGATCGCTTGCATGCTGAAGTGCAGGGCAGTTGCATAGCCCCCTGTATCACGCACCACGCCTTTTGGTTTGCCAGTGGTACCTGAGGTGTAAAGAATGTAGAGCGGATGGTTGCTGGGCACAGGAATGGCTGCAGCTGGCTCGGCAGTAGCCATGGCGGTTTGCCAATCGAGATCGTAGCCAGCTAGCATTTGGCAGCTTACTTGTTTGTTTTCTGGAACATTATTGCGCTGGTAAATAATGGTACCGAGAGGTTTATAATCCGCTTCAGCAATCGCTCGATCTAACAGGGGCTTGTAAGGAATTAATCGGTGCGGCTCAATGCCATGAGAAGCGGAGATTACTAATTTGGGCTGCGCATCATTAATCCGAACGGCTAGCTCGTGGGCGGCAAAACCACCAAACACAACCGAGTGAATTGCGCCTAACCGAGCAACAGCGAGCATGGCGATGGCCGCTTCAGGAATCATGGGCATATAAATCACCACCCGATCACCTTGTTCAATACCTTGTGCGCGCAGCACACCAGCAAAGTGTGCTACCTCGCGGTGCAGTTCAGCATAGGTGTAACTATATTTATTGCCGGTAACAGGTGAATCATAATACAACGCCACTTGGTTGCCGCGGCCTTGTTCAAGATGGAAATCAAGGGCAAGGTAGCTGATATTTAATTCACCATCGGCAAACCATTCATAACCGCTTGGTTGTGATGGATTGTTACTAAGTATTTGCGTAGGTTGCTTAAACCACGCTAGTTTTGCGGCTTGTTCGGCCCAAAAGTGTTCCGGCTTGGTTATCGATAACTGATGGATTTGCCGATAATTCATAGTATTTCCCCGCCAACGTTATGCTGTTTCAGTCCATAGACATATACGCATATAGGTACTGCGTATACCTCAATGTACGCTCACGTGAGAAAATTGGAATTCGACTTTAGGTTAATACGCAGGTAACGGTAAAAAATCGGCACCGAGATGCCCTACTTTCACATAGATAAGGGCACCCTCAGCACCAGTGAAGGGTGTATGCTTGCTCCAGCGCGGATTACGCAGCCAGGAACCCGCAGGGTATTCGCCATATTCGTCACGAAATAATCCCTGTAAAACTAAAATCTCTTCCCCACCCGGATGCATGTGGGATTGGAATTGGGTGTTCGGAGCCCAACGCACTAGAGCGGTACTAATGCCATCATGTTCGTGCAAAGGCAGTACCGATAGGCCCGGCACTAATCCGGGCCGCCAAGTGGATTGATTAGTATCAATAGTAAGCTGCTCGGTATCACCTGCAGCAAATTGCCATAGCTTCACTAAAATAGTGCAGCCGTCTTTGCTAAACGGGGTATGCGAGGTTCCCGGTGGATTGCGTAAGTAGGTGCCGGCTGGGTAATCACCATGTTCATCAGAAAACACACCATCGAGTACAAAAATTTCTTCGCCACCGCCATGGGTATGCGCGCTATAACCCGCACCAGCGGCGTACTTTACGATACTAGTAGCGCGAGCAACTTCATCGCCCATACGATCGAGCATCATGCGCGATACACCGGGTAGCGGGGAGGGAACATAAGTATACTTGTTAGCAAATACTACTTCGCGTTTCTGAAATTCAGCTCGAATTTGCATTGTTCCTCACATAATTGGTGGCTGTTATTGCCGCTAATATAAATACGAACATCTCGTATGAACATGCCGAGTAAAAATATTAAGCTTAGCTCGCATTAGCGTGCAGGCAAAAAAATAGGCTCCGAAGAGCCTATTGTTACGCTAACTTTTGCGAAACCGATTACAAGCTGGCAAGAACATCATTCAAAATGCTGCTTGGGCGCATTGCGCGGCTTACTAAATCAGCGTTTGGCTGGTAGTAACCATCGATTTCTACGGCAACGCCTTGCACATCATTAAGGTTCTGCATAATGGCATCTTCATTGCTGTTCAATGCTTCGGCAAGTTTGCTAAAGCGCTGTTGTAACTCACTATCACTGGTCTGCGCGGCTAATGCCTCAGCCCAGTACATAGCTAAGTAGAAGTGGCTACCACGGTTATCAATTTCACCCGCTTTACGAGAAGGTGATTTATTGGTTTCTAAAAATTTAGCCGTGGCTTGATCCAATGTATCAGCTAACACTTGGGCGCGGGCATTACCGGTTACTTGGCTTAAATGCTCTAGCGACGCTGCTAATGCTAAGAACTCACCAAGAGAATCCCAGCGTAGGTGATTTTCTTCTACAAACTGCTGTACATGTTTCGGTGCAGAACCACCAGCGCCAGTTTCAAATAATCCGCCACCGTTCATTAATGGCACAATAGAGAGCATTTTAGCACTGGTGTTAAGTTCTAAAATTGGGAACAAATCAGTAAGGTAATCACGTAATACGTTACCGGTAACTGAAATAGTGTCTTTGCCTTCTTTCATGCGCTGTAATGAGTAACGAGTTGCTTCTACTGGTGTCATGATGTTGATCTCAAGGCCATTGGTATCATGGTCTTGTAGGTAGGTATCTACCTTAGCAATCAATTCACGATCATGGGCACGGTTGCTATCAAGCCAGAAGATTGCCGGCATGCCACTTTGCTTCGAGCGATTTACTGCAAGTTTCACCCAATCTTGAATCGGTGCATCTTTCACTTGGCACATGCGCCAAATATCGCCTTTCTCTACCGTGTGGGAAAACACGATTTCGCCAGCGCTATTGGTTACTTGCACTGTACCTGCAGCTGAAATTTCAAAGGTTTTATCGTGCGAACCGTATTCTTCCGCTTTTTGTGCCATTAGGCCCACGTTTGGAACTGTGCCCATAGTGGCTGGATCGAATGCGCCGTTCTCTTTACAGAAAGAGATAGTTTCTTGATATACACCGGCGTAACTGCGATCTGGAATCATTGCTTTAGTATCAGCTTGCTTACCGGCACGATCCCACATTTTACCGCCATCACGAATCATTGCTGGCATTGATGCATCAATAATAATATCGCTTGGTACGTGCAGGTTAGTGATGCCTTTATCAGAGTTCACCATCGCTAGCTCAGGCTGCTTTTCGTAAACTGCAGCGATATCCGCTTCGATCTCAGCACGCTTTTTAGCCGGTAGCTCAGCTACCTTTGCTACTACATCACCAAAACCATTGGTTAAATCAACGCCAATTTCTTTCAAGGTATCGCCATGTTTAGCAAACACATCAGCAAAATAAACTTTCACTGCATGGCCAAACAAAATCGGATCTGACACTTTCATCATGGTTGCTTTCAAATGCAACGAAAGCAGCACATTCTCTGCTTTTGCAGCAGCCGTTTGCTTGGCGTAAAATGCTTGTAGTTTCGCAGCGTTCATTGTAGCTGCATCTACTACTTCACCAGCTTGAACCGCAACAGCATCTTTCAATATAGCTTCTTCACCGTTATTCGTTTTTAAAACAATCTTTAAGCTATCTGCGTTTTCGAATGTAGTAGACTGCTCACTTGAGTAGAAATCACCATCTTCCATGTGCGCTACGTGAGTTTGCGAATCTTTACTCCAAGCGCCCATACGGTGTGGATGTTTCTTAGCGTAATTCTTAACTGCAGCAGGAGCGCGACGATCAGAGTTACCTTCGCGTAATACTGGGTTCACAGCACTGCCTTTGATTTTATCGTAGCGAGATTTCACATCACGTTGTTCATCGTTCTGTGGCTCAAATGGATAATCTGGTAGCGCATAACCTTGCGATTGCAATTCTTTGATTGCTGCTACAAGTTGTGGAATAGATGCACTAATATTAGGTAACTTAATAATGTTAGCGGCTGGTGTTTTGGCGATTTCACCAAGCTCGGTTAATGCATCATTAATGCGCTGCTCTTCTTTTAGGTATTCTGGGAAGTTCGCAATAATCCGACCAGCAAGAGAGATATCACGGGTTTCAACGGAAATACCGGCGGCTTTGGTAAATGCTTGAATAATCGGCAATAATGAATACGTAGCGAGGCGTGGCGCTTCATCAGTTTCGGTATAGATAATCGTTGATTTATCGTTAGACATTGTAATTCCTATAGGTTAGAACACAGATACATTAGTGTACTGCAATGCGGCGAAACAACGATGCTTCGCGAGTGTAAAGCACATACGAAAGCCGCTAAAATTCGGCCCATAGTATGCCCGTTTTTGCGCTATTATTCAATGCAGCTAATTTATTCAGAGGGTTTGCAATGCGTTCATCGCAGCACCATAGCCACAAAAGCCAGAACACAAAAGAGCATGATGAAACTCGCAGTAAAGCCGGTAAACGGGTTAGTTTAGTGGGTGCGCTTACTAATACCGGCCTTAGTGTATTGAAAATTATTACGGGTAACCTTGGTGGTTCGGCGGCATTAGTAGCAGATGGTTTCCACTCGCTTTCGGATGTTCTTTCCGATGTGATGGTGTGGCTTGTTTTTGGCGCCGCGCAAAAACAACCTGATCGACAGCACCCATGGGGGCACCGGCGATTTGAAACCATCGCCACTATATTACTCGCACTTATTCTTGCCCTCGTTGCCGCAAGCATGACATGGCAGAGCAGCCAAGCACTGTGGTTAGGTGAGCCGTTGCATTCTCCTGCATTGATTACCGCTATAGCGGCTGCTATATCGATCATAGTGAATGAGTGGTTGTATTGGTACACGCTAAAAGTTGGTAAGCAAGTAAATTCGCAATTATTGATTGCCAATGCTTGGCATCACCGTAGCGATGGTTGGTCGTCGATTGTGGTATTGCTGGCTATTCTTGGCGCTATGGCCGGTTATTGGTGGTTAGATGCACTTGCCGCTATCGTGGTTGCACTGGTCATCGGCAAAATTGCGCTTTCCATGTTACTCAATAGTATTACTGAATTAGTTGATACCGCAGTGCCACCAGCGCAAGAGAAACATATTCGTGAGTTGGCATTGCAGGTTGAAGGCGTGCAAAGCGTTCACAGCTTAAAAACGCGGGGTAGTGGCGGTGCAACCTTACTGGAAATCCATATTCGTGTGCGGCCGCACACAAGCGCGGCAGAAGGGCATTTCATTGGTGAACAAGTTCGGCAGGTGTTGCTGAATAACATCGCTGATTTACGTTACGTTATTTATCACATTGATGTTTGTAATGATGCCGAGCACCAGTTGTTGTTAAGCTGGCCTATTCGCGCGCAAATTGCTCCGGTGGTGGCGCAAGCAATTACCACTGCCATTTTGGCTGAGCGTTTAACCCACGGCGAAGCAACATCCGAAAAGATGCCAGTTGTTGAACATCATATTGATTTATTTTATTTACCTAACGCGTTAGAAATCGACATAAAACTATCAGTAGCGATTACTGATAAATCACTCCATGTTTATCAGCAAGTTGCAGCGGAAATCACTGAAGAGGTGAAGAGTAAGCTCACGCGAATCAGCTCAGGACCGATTCGCGTGCGCCTATGGTTGGCCTTACCAGCCACCACCTAATGCTTTAAACAGGTTGGTACGAGCGGTAAGCTGTTGGCTTTTAGCATCACTTAATGTCATTTCGGCAGTAAGCAATGCACGCTGGCTTTCCAGTAATTCAAATAGGCCTATGGCCCCTTGATCATATTGCCGTTCAGCAACCGTTACAGTGTTCGTAATAGCTTGATATTGCTGCTGTGCCGCATTTAAGCGTTGATCGGAAATGCTCAGCAAATAAAGCGCATCGCTCGCATCACGAACGGCTGCAACTATTGCTTGCTGGTAGCTTAATTCGGCTTCCTGTAGTGCTGCCTCAGCAGCTAAAACTACATTTTTCCGGCGGCCAAAATCAAAAATCGGACCCGCTAAATCGGCACCAATGCTCCAAATATCGCTACCTGATCCAAACAGATCACTGCTATCACTAGCTGCACTCCCCACTAACCCAGATAGATTCAGGCTTGGAAAACGTTGTGCCACGGCAACGCCCACTTGTGCAGAAGCCATTTGCAAGTTAGCTTCAGCAGCACGAATATCCGGCCGCCGCTTTAATAACTCTGAAGGTGTAACAGTTGGAAACTCACTAGGTGTGCTAATAGCGCTAAAATTACTGGTAGCGAATTCAATGGTACCGAGCATTTCTTCAGGGCTGTAGCCCACGAGCAATGCCAATGCTGAACGGGCAGAACGAACCGCTGCGTTTAAATCGGGTAGGGCAGCTTGCGCACTAGCAACCGCGGCTTCGGCCCGGCGAACATTTAGTGCACTACTTGCGCCACGTTCGTAGCGATATTGTTCTATGGCTAAGGTTTCTTCTTGGGAAGCAAGCATTGCGGTTGCCGCAGCCTGTTGCTGCTCTAGGGCTAGCAGGCTGAAATAGGTGCTAATCACATCGCTAATTAAGCTTAATTGTACCGCTTCAGCACCAAATACCGATTGCGCCAACATAGCATTTGCCGCTTCTCGCTGACGGCTGATGCGTCCCCACAAGTCCACTTCATAACTTAATACGCCCGCTACCGCAAACTGGTTACGTGGGCTGCCGCCGCCGAGTGCGGCCGGCATCAGCGAGCTAGGCTGCTGCTCCCGTGCTGCGCTGGCCTGGGCACTCAGCATTGGCCAGCGCTCAGCCTCACGTAAGCCAAGTTGTGCTCGTGCTTGCTCAATACGACTAATTTGTATTTGCAAATTTAGGTTGTCGGCCAAAGCCCGATTTACCAGCGCGTTTAGTGTAGGGTCTTGATATTGCTGCCACCACTGCTGCCATTCTGCGGAATTTGCACTACTAGTGGCAATGGCTGCTTGTTCCAGTTCAGGCCACTGTTCTGATAATGGTGTTGCCGAGGCCTGATAATCAGGCCCCACCGTACACGCACTTAATACGCTTACGGCTATTGCAGCTAAGATAAATGGTTTCATTAGGCGCTCTCCTCTGCATTAGCTTGATTACGGTTTTTCCGCCAAGTGGCCATATCGTCTAAAAGCTTGTAACCAAGGGGTACAAACAGCAAGGCGAGGGTGCTTGCCGCAAGCATACCGCCCACTACCACAGTACCAATTTCTTGTCGGCTTACAGCGCCAGCGCCACTTGCAAATACTAGCGGTAGCGTGCCAACTATAAAGGTTGCTGCGGTCATGATAATTGCCCGGAAGCGCTGGCGTGCCGCGGCAACAGCTGCTTCTGTGGAACTCATCCCTTCTTTGCGGTTTTGCGCCGCGAACTCAACAATGAGAATGGCATTTTTTGCCGCTAAGCCAATGAGTACTAACAGCCCAACTTGAAAGTACACATCGTTGGGGAAGCCGCGCAACATTGAAGAGAGGGCTGCACCAAAAATAGCAAAGGGCACTGCAGTGACTACTGCGAAGGGAAGGGTAAGGCGCTCATACTGGGCAATGAGGATTAAAATTACCATTAACAAACCTAAACCAAAGGCGGTTCCGGCAGCACCAGAAGCAGCATCCAGCTGATAGGCTTCACCCACCCAGCCCATTTGAATATTGGCTTCGCTGCGCAGTTCTTGAATTACCGCATCAAGCGCATCTTTCGCTTGGCCAGTGGTGTAGCCCGGAGCAGGATCACCCATGATTTTTGCTGCTGCATATAAGTTAAAACGGTTCAGAATATCGGCGCCCGATACACGTTCGGCAGTAACTAAGGTGCTTAACGGCACCATTTCACCATGGCTAGAGCGAACGAACACATCACGTAGGTTTTCTGGCGCAACGCGGTATTCCCCTTCAGCTTGCAAGTTCACCTGCCATAACCGGCCTTGGTAAGTGAAATCATTTATGTAGGTAGAGCCAAAGGTGGCTTGCATGGTGCTAAATAAATCATTCAATTGCACGCCAATGGCTTTCGCTTTTTCGCGATCTACGTGAATCATATAGCGAGGAATATTGCTCTCTAAGGTGCTACGAACGCCTACTAGCTCTGGCCGTTGGTTTGCCGCAGCGACCACTTTTTGCGCAATAGCATTCAGTTCTTGCGGATCGATATCTCCCCGCAACTGCATGTAACCTTCCACGCCACCGGTAAGCGAGAGCCCTTGAATGGGAGGTGGCACAAATACAAACACATTTGCTTCTTGCATGCCAAAGCCCATGCCCATGACTTGCTGGGCGATTTCTTGCGCACTTAAGCCTGGGGCTGTTCGTTCGCTCCAATCAGAAAGGTTAATAAAGCCCGCCAACGCGTTAGTACGTAGCGAACTAGCAATGATGTCAAAGCCAGCGAAGGTAATGAAATCATCTACCCCTTCCATTTCCCGAATGCGATAAGAAAGTTCGTTACGGAACTCTTCAGTGCGCTCTAACGAGGCGGTTGCCGGAAGCTGGGCTACAGCTAAAGCAACCCCTTGGTCTTCACCGGGAACTAGGCTAGATGGCATGCGTAGCATAAGCACTACAGTAATAACACAGAAACCAATGAACAGTGCAACCCCAAGTACCCAACGGCGAATTAGCCATGCCACGGTATTCACGAAGCCATTGGTAAGCTTATCAAAACCAGCATTAAAGAGGGCAAAGGGTTTAGCTACTTTGTGGCTTTGTTTATCGAGCAGTAATGCACACATTGCGGGAGTAAGCGTAAGAGCTACCACGCCAGAAACCACCACCGATACCGCAATAGTAACGGCAAATTGCTTATATAGTTCGCCACTTAAGCCACCTAAGAACGCAACAGGGGCAAATACCGCTACGAGTACTAAGGTAGAAGATACTACCGCACCAGAAACCTGTTTCATGGTTTCAATCGATGCTTCTTTCGCTTTCATACCCTTTTCTTGAATTAAGCGCTCTACGTTTTCCATGACGATAATGGCGTTATCTACCACAATACCAATGGCTAGCACGAGGCCAAACAAGGTAAGCATGTTGATAGAAAAGCCCATGGCTTGCATACCGGCAAAAGTACCAATAAGCGATACCGGAATAGCTACCACGGGAATTAATGTAGCGCGTAAATGCTGCAGGAATAAGAAGGTAACGAACACCACTAAAACAACAGCTATTAGTAGTGTAACAATAACTTCGTTCACGGAAATTTGAATAAACTCAGTAGTATCATAGGGAACGTAGTAGTTTAAGCCGGAAGGGAAGTTTTCCGCCAATTCAGCCAAGGCGTTGTGCACGTTTTGTGCGGTTTCTAAGGCATTAGCCCCAGGCTGTAAGAATATTCCCATCGGCACGGCATCTTGGTTGTTGTAAATTGCCGAGAAGCCGTATTGTTGCGCACCCAGTTCAACCCGCGCTACATCGCCCACGCGAATGGCATTGCCGTTGCTATCAGAACGAATAATAACGTTGGCAAAATCTTCCGGATTACTTAGTTGCGTATCAGTGGTTGCGGTTAAGGTAAAGGCATTGCCTTTAGGTGCAGGGTCAGCACCAAAACGGCCTGCGGCGTATTGCGCACTTTGTTCCCGAATAGCGTTGGCCACATCACTTGGGTTGAAACCAAATTCTGCTAACTTTGCTGGATCGGTCCAAATCCGCATAGAATAATCTTGCGCCCCAAATAATGAGGCATCACCTACACCATCCACTCGCACTAGCTCATCAAGAACGTTAAGCAAAGCATAGTTACTGATTTCCAGTGGATTCATACTGCCATCTTGCGAGAACATGGTGGCAACCATAAGTATGTTGGTAGAGCGTGATTCAACACGCACACCTAAATCGCGCACAGCTTGGGGTAAACGTGCCGTAGCTGCTTGCACGCGGTTATTCACATTAATGGTGGCTTGGTCTGGGTCGGTGCCCATGGCGAATGAAATAGAAATTTGCAGCATACCGGAATCGGTGCTGGTTGTTTCCATATACAGCATATCATCTACGCCATTTATTTCTTGCTCGAGTGGCGCCGCTACCGAAGAAGCTAATACATCAGCACTCGCGCCAGGGTAAACAGCACTTACCACCACTTGCGGCGGCACTACATCGGGGTACTGCTCGATGGGCAGGGCACGAATGGACACGATCCCTGCAATCATAATAATCAATGAAATAACCGACGCGAATAGCGGACGGTCGATAAAAAAGCGTAACATAATCCGTCCTCTAGTTATTGTTGGTAACTACTACAGCGGCACCATCTTGCAAGGCTACATGGCCGTTAACGACCAGTTTATCGCCATTGTTCAAACCACTTAAAATTACTTGCTTATCGTTAATAACAGGCCCTAAAGTAACCGGCCGTGCTTTGGCGGTTTCACCGTTTTCAATTACATACACTTGAGCGCCATTTTGCCCTTGGCTCACGGCGGTTCGTTCAATTAACGCCACATCACTAAACTGTTGCAGCGCAATGGTAACGCGTAAAAACTGGCCGGGCAGCAATTGCTGTTCAGGATTAGTAAACTCAGCGCGTAAAGCCACTTGGGCTGTACTAGGGTTAACCGCAGTTTGCACGAAATTTATGGAACCTATCTCGCTATATTGATCACCGCTGGCGAGTGTAAGCTTTGCGTGATTCCCGTTTTCGCTGTTTTGCATGTGGTAGCGCAGCAAGCCTGCTTCATGCTCTGGAATGGCAAAGTGAACATGAATTGGATTAATTTGTATAAGGTGAGTAAGTTCGGTGCCAGTGCTAATTAGATTACCAACCGATAAGCTTTCAATTTCAGCGATGCCAGAAATAGGAGCCTCTACTCGTGTATAGCGTAAGTTTCGTTCACTGTCTTGCACTGCTGCCTGAGCTTGCAATAATGCTGCATTGGCACCCTCAATAGCGGCCTGTGCGGCATCATACTCTCGGCCACTCGCAGCATCATTGGCAAATAAATCGGCAACGCGTTGCCACTCTCGTTTGGCTTGAGCTTGGTTTGCGGTAGCGGTAGCTAGTGCAGCTTGTGCATTGTTCAATGCCAGTTGATAAGGTTCGGGATCTATTTGAAATAAGGTTTGCCCTTGTTCTACGTATTCACCTTCAGCATAGTGACGTTGCTGAAGAATACCACCAACTTGCGCTTGAATAGTTACTTCACGCGCACCTCGAGCGCGGGCTGGATAAGTTACGTAGTGAGTGGTGTTGGTTAATTGAACATCAGCAATGGTAACCATCGCTGGCGGCATACCGCCACCCATGCCTCCGGATGCTTGGTTATCACTAGCATCACCACTGCAGGCGCTTAAAAAGGTAATACCTACGCCTGCGGTAAAAATAGCCAGCCAGCGAGTGGCTAAACGCGTTTTTGTTGTTCCATTTGGGGTAATGGCTACATTCATGGATTGTTTTCTCCGTAACTGCAAAACACCGAGGGTGATTGAAGGTTATAGTGTTGAAGTAATTGGTTAACATTGGGGCATTCACACAAACTGTGTATGTAAGCTCGATAAACTTGCTCTAAGCGATCTTGCACGCGTTTACGTGGCACCACAGCCATGCATAAATACACGGCGCCGTGCATAAGCTCGCCGCATAATTGCATCATTTGTTCGATAGTGAGGCTGCAATTAGGCACCACCGCACGTAAGCTTTCGAAAAAAGGGATCCATTGTTCTGTTTGCTCGTGCATACGAGCAAAATACAAAGGGGTTTCTTCGTGGCCAAACTCGGCGCGTTCATGCACAAATAACTCTATGGTTTCTGGATGCTCATCGTAGAAACGAAAGTATGCGCGCATTATTTCTTTCATTTGTACCAAGGGCTGCTGGTGATTGGTGAGAGCTTCGTCTACTCGTTTGCGCAATATATCGAGTTGCCATGTCAATGCCTGTTTAAACAAAATTTCTTTCGTGGGGAAGTGGCGGTATACCGTACCTTTGCCCACTCCAGCGCGTTCGGCTATGGTTTGCACATCGGCTACTTGATAGCCACGCTCAGCAAAAACTTGCTTCGCCGCTTCTAGTATTTCACTCTGCCGCTGCTCAGTAGATACCCGAGTACGTTTATTGGTATGTTCTTCCACCATAATTGCTCACTTCCTAAACGGACGGACCAGTCAGTCCGTTAATGATAAAGCCTTGCTTAAGGGCTGTCAAACAACCGACTTGCTGTTAACATCAAATTATTAAGATGACGATGAAAACGGGGTTGCGCTAAGAATTATCAGTAGGTAAGTTTAGGTCTCTATTGGTTACCGAGCTGGTTCGTGAGCATGAGTAAAGTTTCGGCACGTTAGCGGATAAAGTAGTTGTAGCAATGATTGCCGCTAAGGGAGGCCAGTTTCATCAGCAAGTGCGGCAGCGTTGTTTACAGCTGTTGCTAAACGCCACCGAGGGAGAAACAGAATGAGATGTATTCGTGGAACGTTAGCACTTGCGCTGTCTAGCGCACTGTGTTTGAGTGCTTGTGGTGAGAATAGTGAACCTATTCGTGTAGGGGCAACGATGTCGGCTACGGGGGCTTACGCCACTCAGGGTATAGCCGCCCGAAATGGCTACGAATTATGTGCTAGCCACGTGAATGCCGCTGGTGGAGTTTTGGGGCGGCCAATAGAGTTGGTGATTTACGATGATGAATCAAGCAGCGAGCAAGCGCGCATTTTATATCAACAATTAATAACTGCAGATAAAGTAGACGCCATTATGGGGCCTTATGGCTCTACTTTAACCGAAGCAGTTGCACCTATCACTGAGCGCTATCGTATGGTACATATCTCGCCTTTAGCGGCTACCACTTCGATTTGGGAGCAGGGCCGGCATCATTTATTTATGGTGTTGCCGCCTGCTGAATTATTTTTGGTCGGTTTGCTTGAATTGGCCAAAGAACAGGGCTTAGAAAAAGTTGCGGTATTACAAGAGCAGGCGCTGTTTCCCGCGGCAGCGGCGAGTGGCGCGGTAGCCCATGCGAAGGCTAATGGGCTAGCGGTGCTTGAGCATTATACCTACCCTAGCGGCACAGCTGATTTTAGTGCGTATTTAAACGATATGGCTGAACGTGGTGTAGAGGTGTTGGCTATGACCGCATCGGCGTTAGATGATTTTATTAGCGTACGCTCTCAGTTAAATGTCCTAGGCATCGAGCTACAGTTATTCGGAAACTCTGGGGCGGTTGATCAGTATTATGCAGCGCTAGGTGAGGCTGCCGACGGAGATTTGGGGCTTTCGGCGTGGGAACCTAGTGTGCCAAACCCGGGAGCTGGGGCCTTTGTTACTGCGTATGAGGAAACTTATGGCCTAGCGCCTAGCTTTCATGCTGCCGGAGGCTATGGAAGTTGCCAGTTGTTTGTGCAAGCCATTGAAACAGCAGGTAGTTTGCATAGTGATGCAATGCGAGAGGCGTTACTGAATATGGATACACAAACGGTTTTTGGCGCCTTTAAAGTAGATAAACGCGGCTATCAAATAGCCAATCAAGGGGTGTTTGTGCAGTGGCAGCAGGGCCGAAAAGAGGTGGTATGGCCAGCCGAATTAGCTACTGCACCTTTGCAACTGCCGGCGCTAAACCGTGCACAGTGAGCATGAAGTTGCCGGAGTAGCGTTTCGTTTAACCCGTAAGCGCATGAAAAACATTCGATTACGAGTGCTAGCGAATAGTGGCCTAGTGTGTGTTTCGGCGCCACAGCAGGTTGAGTTTGCACAAATTGCCCATTTTATAACTAGTAAGCAAGCGTGGATATTGCAAGCTCAGGCGCACATAGCCGCAGAACCGCAAGAGCCGAACCTAGCTGATTTAGAAATATTGCGTGAGCCTATGCGTGCACAGGTTACCGTTATGTTACCAGTGTGGGAGCAGGAAATAGGTGTAAAAACCTCTAGCTTTGGGATAAAAAAAATGCGCACGCGCTGGGGCAGTTGTAATGTGCGTACTCGGAAAATTTGGTTAAGCCTTGAGTTAGCAGATAAACCGCCGGAATTGCTCGAGTATGTGCTTGTGCATGAGTTGGTGCATTTACTGGAAGCTAGCCATAACGCCCGTTTTTATCGCTTTATGGATACTTTTATGCCGGATTGGCGTGATAAGCACCAACGTTTAAATCCACTCGCGCGCCGCAGGCTCTAGGCGTTTTGTTGAACTTGGAGAAAACTCTGTGCAGTTAGCTCGGTTGAATATCCATTATTATCGCTTGCCCATTATGTTAATGGTGCTGGCTATTTTATCTGCACCGTTATCTGCACATGCGGCTGAAGCAGCGCCACAGGATCTGCGCACCTTACTAACGCTAGATAATGAAGCGTTAGATAATGAAGCGCAAGAACCGATCGTACCGATGTTGCCAGCGCGAGAACGGCCAGTTGTGGGGCTAGTTTTGGGTGGTGGCGGTGCTAAAGGGCTAGCGCATATTGGTGTGTTGCAAGTGTTGGAAGATTTGCAAATACCCATTGATTTAGTGGTGGGAACCAGTATGGGTGCAGTAGCAGGTGGTTTATACGTGCAGGGCCATAGCCCGGAAGATCTGCTCACATTGGTAGAAACCCTCGATTGGCAAGCCGCATTTCAAGATGAACCTAGTCGAGAATTCCGCAGTTTGCGGCGCAAAGAGGAAGAGCGCCGTTTTCCCTTACAATTTAGCTTTGGCTTTAATAATGGCCGCCTTTCTTTCCCTCCAGCCTTAATTCAGGGGCAACAGCTAGCAACGATTTTGCGAGAGCTATCCTTGGATTCAGCGTTAGTAGAGCGTTTTGATGAGTTACCTATTCCGTTTCGCTCTGTGGCGGTTGATATAGAAACCGGAGAAAGTGTAGCCCTTGAAGAAGGGGATTTGGTATTAGCGATGCGGGCAAGTATGGCGATACCCGGTTTAATAGCCCCGGTAGATTGGCATGGCCAAACACTTGTAGACGGCGGAGTTTCGGCCAATTTACCGGTGCAGTTTGCCCGCGAGATGGGTGCCGATGTGGTTATTGTTGTTGATGTGAATGGCGAGCTCTTAAGCCAAAAGAATCTTTCCGGGCCGTTTGCCATGATGGATCAATCACTTAACATTATGATTCGACGCAATGATGAAATTGCTATTGCAAGCCTTACGGAAGCCGACGTTTATATCCGGCCCGATATTTCCTCGGTTCCTATTGGAACTGGTGATTTTCAATATGGGCGGGAGGCTTATGATCTCGGATTTGCGGCTGCAGAGGCACAATCAGCGCAACTAGCGCGCTATCGGGTAGATGACGCGCTATGGACAGGCTATATCGGGAGTTTACGGTATGCCACTACGATGCCTGAAAAGATTGAGTTTATTCATTTAGATAATCTCTCAAGCCTACCGAATGCCTTATTGCAAACCCAAATCGAAAGCAGAATAGGTGATGATTTCCTGAGTACAACCATAGGCGACGATGTTGATCGTTTATATGGCCTAGGTTATTTCGAACAAGTTGATTACAGCTTTATGCGTGACGAGGAGAATCGTGCGGGCATAAAAATCACCACGGTACCTCGCTCATGGGGGCCTAGCTATCTTCGTTTTGGCCTAAGCCTTGAAGAAGACTTTGATGCAGTATCAAATTATCGAGCCATAATGAGTTTGCTGCGTACGGAAGTGAATAGCCTTGGTGCAGAGTTACAAATTGATGCCGAGCTCGGTGAAGAGCCATTAATTAATATTGAGTATTGGCAACCGTTGCGCCGAGATGCGCGTTTTTATGTGTTACCGAGATTGAAAGTAAGTAGAGAAAATACCAATATTTATCAGGAAGGTGAGCAAGTGGGCCGTTATCGTTTAACTCGCTACACGTCGGCGCTCGATTTTGGCACTACGTGGCGGTATAACGTGGATGTTCGAGTGGGCTATGAATTTGGTGTAGGGCGTGCCGAAGCTCGTATACAAGCTCCCGGTTTACCACGAGAAGCAAACTTTAAAACCGCTAAAGTGGTAACAACGGTAACTATGGATGATCTTGAAGATGTGTTTGTACCTCGCAGCGGAAAATTAGTAACCTTACGCTACGAATTTAGCGATACCGTGTTTGGTGCAGATGATGATTTCCAATCGCTGCATCTGCATTATTTAAATGCCCATAGCTGGGGGCGCAACACGCTAATTCATAGTGTTCGGCTTGGCAGTTATATTGATAGTGAAGCCCCACTGTATAACACCTTCACTCTCGGCGGCTTTATGAACCTTTCAGGTTATGATCGCCGCGAACTCTCTGGTTCACAAAAAGCACTTGGGCAATTAGTGTTCTTGCGCGAATTTGGTGCTACTCGGGCAATTAGTAATACGCCTCTGTATATTGGTGGAGCCATTGAAGCAGGGCAGGTGTGGACCGATAGCGAAACAGCGAGTTGGGATGATTTGGTTTACTCCGCTTCGGCAGTGATGATGGTAAGAACGCCTATCGGCGCAGCCTACTTGGGCTTAAGTTACAGTGATAATAATCGCAACAGTGTTTACTTGTCGTTAGGGCGAAACTTCTGATGGATTTGGCGAATAACAACGAATCTTGTAACGTGCTTGTACTTGTGAACCCGGTGGCGAATGCAAGGCGGGAAAAAATCCTGCAACAGTTACTGCAAACACTTACTGCGAGTAATGTGGGCTATCAATACTTAGAAACCTTTGCCAACGTTGAACAAACCGCTGCAGCACTTGCCGCCTTGCCAGCGAATTTTAACCAAGTGGTAGTTCTAGGTTTTGATGGTGCTTTGGTACAAAAATTAGGTACCAGAAAGTTTATTTGGCCGAAGCTGAGTTATGTATTAGCCGCATTGCAAAGCCTATTTAGTTATCGTGCCCAATCTTTCGAGTTGCAAGCTACCAACCAAAAGTTACTCGCTATTGGCCAGCGCCCAGCATTTTTATTCACCTTAGCCAATAGCCAGTACTTTGGTGCTGGAATGCATATTGCGCCACATGCCAAAATAAGTGATGGCAAACTCGCGTACTGTCTTATTGAACGTTGTGGAAATTTCACCAAATTGAATGTATTTCGTCGTGTGTTTGCTGGCACACATGGCGAACATGGTAAGGTTCACTGTGGCCAACTCAGTGCTGTAAGTGTTTGCGCGCAAGGGCTACCTGTGCAAGCAGATGGTGAGTGGGTAGGCGAAACTCCAATGATTTTCCGCACCATTCCAGCAGCGATTTCAATTCGCAAACCGAGCTTTTGAATCGCACTCAGGGTGCACATTATTGAGGCTGTACACTGAGCTCGCAGGTACTAAGAAAATCTTGCCATAGCTCAGCATGTTCGCGAATCAGCCGCTGATTGGTTGCAGCTATATTGTTTTCGCTAAACCAAAACCTTAAGTAACTGCGCCACGCCTCGCTTTGCACTTGGGGCAGGATATGGTTAACGGCGGTTTGCAGTTCGCGGTATTCAATTTCCCATGCAGCTAAGGCCGGTTGTAACTCTGCTATCCACACGCTGTGCAGCACATTTTGCATATATTCAGCTGCATTAGGTTGCCGTTCAGGGCATTGTAGTTCGCGTGCAGCGCCATCAAGTTGTTGATTTAATGCCACAAGCCAACCTTGAATATGCTGTTGGCTGCGCAGCAAGCTAGGTATTGCCTGATGCTGCGCAAGAATCTGTACATTTTGCAGCCATTCTTCGGTATCTATTTGGCGAGAGAAAGGGTCTGCTAATAAATTATCGAACAGAGTGCTGAAGTAAAATAGTGCGGCAATCGCTTCTGTACTCATTGCTTGTTCATGAGTTTGGCGTGCGGTTCTGCCTGGGCGGAATGTATCTCGTACTGCCGATTCGCTGGTCCAGAAACGATTAATCCAAAGTGGCAAGTAATCAATCTTCTCTGCCAAGCCTTGCTCTAGCAAGGGCACTAGGCTGCTACTTTGGATTTGTTCGTCTGCCAAACACTGCTCTAATGCGTTAATCATTTCAATTTCATAGCGTACTCGTGCTTGTAAAGGCTGCACCCTGCCTAATGAACTGTTGCGCTCAGCAATAAGCTGGCCAGCCTTACAGCGATTTAGGCGTTGGCTATTCAAAAGGCTAATGCTGCTTTCTGGAATGGGCAGTTGCACTTGGTTAATACGCGGTTGTTCGGCTACAGGGGGCATCATCTCGGGCACGAGGGTGGTATTAAGCAAGCGCGCGATACGCTGCTGGTAATCGGCGAACACATCGCCTACATCAGCCTGAAAATAGCTTACTATCTTGCCGCCAATAACACCGAGAACGATCAATAACAAAACACCTAATAACCAGTATTTTACTGGCGCTTTAGGTGTGCTTTTGCCGGTTTGTTGCGGTACACTTTGCAAACTAGTTTTTCGCATGATTCATTTTCTTCTGTTAAATCGAAGGTAGCCAATGTTCACTGGAATTATACAAACGAAAGCCGCAGTTAATACGATCATTGATCAAGGTGAGTTTCGTCAATTAGAGCTTCGCGTAGCTAGTGAATTTTTGCAAGGTATTGAAACAGGCGCAAGTATTGCAATTAACGGTTGTTGTTTAACCGTGGTAAGTTTTGCGCATGGCCCCGAGCAGGCTTTGGTGCGCTTTGATGTAATTGATGAAACTTTACGCTTAACTAATATTGGCTTGTTAGAGCAGGGTGATTTAGTTAATTTTGAACGCTCACTTACGTTCGGTAGTGAACTTGGTGGGCATATTGTGTCTGGGCACATTCACACTACGGCAACGTTGATGGAGCGAGTGGATGGTGAGAATAATTGCCGAATATTTCTCGCCCTCGAGCCGCAATGGCTGGAGTATATTTTGCCAAAGGGCTTTGTGGCAATCGATGGCGCTAGCCTTACAGTGGGCGAAGTAACAGATACTGGTTTTTGGCTGCATCTTATTCCGGAAACCTTAGCATTAACTATTCTTGGCGATGCTAAAGTGGGCCAGAAAATTAATATTGAAGCCGATCAGCAAACTATGGCCATCGTTGCCACAGTGAAACGGGTGTTGGCGCAACAAAATCGCGAATAATGGCCTAGTATTTTGCCCATGGTAATCACTACTATGCGTAATCACTGGTGTATCGGCCAAGCATTAATAGTACTGTTCGTCATCGGCGCTTACATGTAAATGAAAACGATCATCTGCGGCATCACGATAAAGCCGCAGATAAATCACATCGCCACAAGCTCGGCATTCATCGGCAAATACTTGCTCTCCCTCCGATGCATCAATGTCTAAATGAAGGGTATGCCCACAGTGAGGGCAGTTTACGCGCGCATCATGAAGTTTGTCCGTATTCATGCGTTACTCCTAGTGTGAACAAGCGAAAAGAAAGCCTTTATTCAACTATAGCAACGGCCCTCATGTTTGCTGTAAGATCGCCAGCATTACTTGCTAACCTGCCGTGATATCATCAATTTTTATTATGGTTTTGGCATTTCATTCGCGCTCGCTTCCGCATTGTTATAGGAATATGTTGCACCAATGGCATTTAACTCCGTTATTTTTGGCCAACTAGCGGCGCTTACCGCAGCCTTTTGTTGGGCGCTTGCAACTTTAATGTATAGCAAGAGCAGCCACCATTTAAGTTCAGCACAGTTGAATATGGTAAAAGGCTTACTGGCATCGCCGCTGTTGTTTATTGGCATGTGGTTATTTGTAGATGTGAGCAATTTAGCATGGCAAAGCACACCCTTATTGCTCTTACTTTTAAGTGGTGTGATTGGCATCACCATCGGTGATACGTGCTATTTCTCTGCTCTGCGCCGATTGGGGCCGGCTCACACTATCCTTTTGGAATATCTAGCGCCACCTTTGGCGGCGGTTATTGCTTGGCTTGCTTTAAGCGAACAATTAACTTGGTGGGAAATTGTTGCGGCAGTGGTGGTTATAACTGGCGTACTACTGGTGCTTACGGAACGGCAACCAATTGCAGGAGTGCAGATAAACCGCGCTGGATTACTGTTCGGTGTTACTGCCGCGCTTTGCCAAGCGGTAGGGTTAGTAATGGCGTTTTACGCCTTTCAAAACTTCAGTATAAACCCACTGCAAGCAGCAATGCTGCGGCTTTCTGCAGGCACTCTGGTGCTAACGCTGGCGCTACTGATTATTAGGCCAAAAATGCTCGCACAAACCTGGCTAGCGGTACAGAAAACTAATAAAGGCGTGTTGTTAACAGCCATTATTCTAGGTACCTTTTTAGCGATTTGGTTGCAACAAATAGCGGTAGCTTATGTAACTCCTGGAATCGCCCAAACATTACTCTCTACAGCACCATTGTTTATGCTTAGTTTAAATGTAGTGCGTGGCAACCGAGTAAGCTTCCGAGCGCTGCTGGGAACTTTGGTTGCTATGGCTGGGATAAGCTTGCTTTTCCTACGCTAGTTTCGGTATAGTTGCGCACTTAATTTTATTGGTTTTCTGCAACTTTTTTGCATTAGGTAAGAAACGCGCTAGTAGCGTTTACAACATATTTCATCTCGATATAACATCGAATTCACTCATACAAGTGGCACTTGGTAGGTGTCACCACTGTAGAAAGGAAAAATCATGCCTTTAATTACTCTTCCCGATGGTAGCAAGCGCGAGTTTGCAAACGCTGTGTCTGTACTTGATGTTGCGAATGATATTGGCCCTGGTTTAGCCAAAGCAACAGTAGCGGGCCGCATTAATGGCACCTTAGTAGATGCCTGCGAGCTCATCGAAAATGATGCGGATTTAGCCATCATTACGCCAAAAAATAACGAAGGCGTGGAAATCATTCGCCACTCATGTGCCCACTTGCTTGGCCATGCGATTAAGCAATTATGGCCAAATACCAAAATGGCGATTGGCCCAACCATCGATAACGGCTTCTACTATGATGTTGATATCGATCGGCCGCTATTACAGGATGATCTTGATGCGCTAGAAAAGCGCATGCAGGAATTGCAGAAAACTAACTACGATGTAGTGAAAAAACGCGTGAGTTGGGAAGAAGCTCGCGAGGTTTTTGTACAACGTGGTGAAAGCTATAAAGTTGAAATTCTTGATGAAAACGTAGCACGTGATGATCGCCCAGGCCTTTATTATCACGAAGAATACGTGGATATGTGTCGTGGCCCGCATGTGCCAAATATGCGCTTCTGCCAACACTTCAAAATTATGAAAGTGGCCGGAGCCTATTGGCGTGGTAATTCCGATAATAAGATGCTGCAACGCATTTACGGAACGGCTTGGGCTGATAAAAAGGAATTGAAAGCGTATTTACAACGTTTGGAAGAAGCGGAAAAGCGCGATCATCGGAAAATTGGTAAGGCGCAAGATTTGTTCCATTGGCAGGAAGAAGCCCCGGGCATGGTGTTTTGGCACCATAACGGTTGGAGCATTTTTCAAGAACTAGAAAAATATGTTCGCGAAAAACTCAATGAATACGATTACCAGGAAGTGAAAGGCCCATTAATGATGGACCGCGTGTTATGGGAAAAATCAGGGCATTGGGAAAAGTTCTCCGAGTTGATGTTTACTACGTCCTCTGAGAACCGTGAGTACGCAGTGAAGCCAATGAACTGTCCAGGCCACGTGCAGATTTTTAACCAAGGCTTGAAATCCTACCGCGATCTACCATTACGTATGGCTGAATTTGGCTGCTGCCACCGCAATGAACCGAGTGGGGCGCTGCATGGTTTAATGCGGGTGCGCGGCTTTACTCAAGATGATGCCCATATTTTCTGTACCCCTGAGCAAGTGCAAGCCGAAGTGGCCGGTTGTATTGAAATGGTGTACGAAGTTTATAAAACCTTTGGCTTTGAAGAAATCGTAGTAAAACTCTCAACGCGGCCAGAAAAACGCTTAGGTGACGATGCCATGTGGGATCGCGCAGAAGCGGCATTAAGTGATGCGTTGAAGAGCCATAACATCGAATTTGAGTATTTACCGGGTGAAGGAGCGTTCTACGGGCCTAAAATTGAATTTACTTTACACGATTGTTTAGGAAGATCCTGGCAATGTGGTACAATTCAGCTAGATTTTGCGTTACCAGACCGTTTAGGCGCTACTTATGTTGGCGAAGATAACGAACGCCATATCCCAGTGATGATTCACCGTGCGATTCTCGGTTCACTCGAGCGTTTCATGGGAATTCTTATTGAGGAGTATGCGGGCTACTTCCCAGTATGGTTAGCCCCAAATCAGGTTGTAGTAATGAACATTACCGATAATCAGGCAGAATATGCTGAAAATTTGGTAGCAGAATTGAAAAAACAGGGTTTTAGAGCAAAAGCTGACTTGAGAAATGAGAAGATTGGCTTTAAAATCCGCGAGCATACGATAAAGCGTGTGCCATATTTATTGGTGGTTGGTGATCGCGAAGTCGAAGAAGGACAAGTAGCGGTGCGAACCCGGCGAGGTGAAGATTTAGGCAAATTTGCAGTAGCCGACTTCATGGCTCGCTTACGCGAAGATGTAACATCACGCGTAATTTCTTAAAATTTTTTGGAGGAACACACAATTAAAGGCGGAAAAAAAGGCCAAAAGGTCGACAAAACTCGGATTAATGAAACTATCACGGCTCCTGAAGTGCGTTTACAAGACGGCGAAGGTGAGCAACGCGGGATAGTTAGTTTAAGCGAAGCTCTCGAAATTGCTGCAGAAGCGGGAATGGACTTGGTGGAAATCAGTCCTAACGCTGAGCCGCCTGTGTGTCGTGTGATGGATTACGGTAAATTCCTCTACGAGAAAAGTAAGCAACAGAAAGAGCAAAAGAAGAAGCAAAAACAGATTCAGGTTAAGGAAGTTAAATTCCGCCCTGGAACTGATGAAGGCGATTACCAGGTAAAACTACGCAACCTGCGTCGCTTTCTTGAGGGTGGTGACAAAGCAAAAGTTACCATTCGTTTCCGTGGCCGAGAAATGGCACATCAAGAAATTGGAATTGAATTGCTAGATCGGATTAAAAACGATTTAGAAGAAGTTTCAACTCTTGAATCGTTCCCTCGCAGGGCTGAAGGGCGCCAAATGATTATGGTTCTGGCCCCAATTAGTAGCAAGTAGCACTGGTACACAAGAAGGTAATCATTCCGATTGCCTCACCATGTTATCTTGAATGGCAACCAATGCGGAGTTTATGCAATGCCTAAAATGAAAAGTGTAAAAAGCGCTTCAAAGCGTTTTAAGAAAACCGCTTCTGGCGGTTACAAGTGCAAGCAGTCTCACTTGCGTCACATCCTGACCAAGAAGAGCTCGAAGCGGAAGCGTCACTTGCGTGCAAAGAGCATGGTTCATAAGAGCGATGTTGCTTTAGTAGATCGCATGTTACCGTTCGCATAAGAGGAGACTGACCCATGGCACGAGTAAAACGTGGTGTAATGGCGCGCGCGCGTCACAAGAAGATAATGAAACAAGCCAAAGGTTACTATGGTGCACGTAGTCGCGTATTCCGCGTTGCGAAGCAAGCAGTAACTAAGGCCGGTCAATATGCATACCGTGACCGTCGCAACAAGAAACGTACTTTCCGTCAATTATGGATCGTTCGTATTAATGCTGCTGCACGTCAAGGTGGCCTTTCATACAGCCGTTTCATCAATGGCTTAAAGAAAGCTTCAGTAGAAATCGACCGTAAGATTTTGGCCGATATCGCTGTTCACGATCAAGCAGGTTTCTCTGCATTGGTTGAGAAAGCTAAAGAAGGTCTTTCTGCGTAAGTAGAAAACCTGGTCAGCATTGAAGGGAGCCTTATGGCTCCCTTTTTGTTGGTTACAGTAAAAACATCAAGGCAGTATATCTAACTTACCCTGTGGTATTTTTATGCTATGATTACGCCCTTGTAAAATGGTGAAAAACTCCCGTTATAACTAGCCTAAGAGTAGTTGAGGATCAGAATGGATTTACAAGCAAATCTTGCGGAAATTTTAGCGGCGGGCATTGCTGCTGCAAATTCTGCGGCAACTCCCACAGAGATTGAGGATGTTCGTGTTGAGTTCATGGGTAAGAAAGGCAAGCTTACTGAGCAACTTAAGAGCTTAGGCAAACTAAGTTCAGAAGAGCGCCCAGCAGCTGGCCAGATGATTAACCAAGTGAAGCACGAATTACAAGATTTGCTAAATGCGCGTCGTGATGAACTGAAAAATGCGGAATTGAATGCGCGTTTGGATGCTGAACGCATTGACGTAAGCCTTGCCGGTCGGGCAGGTCAGTTTGGTGGTTTGCATCCAGTTACTCGCACTATTCAACGTATTGAAGATTACTTTGGCCAGTTAGGCTTTGCGGTGAAAGAGGGGCCGGAAGTAGAAGATGATTTCCATAATTTTGATGCCTTGAATATCCCTGCTCAGCATCCTGCTCGTGCGGATCACGACACTTTTTATTTTACGCCGCAAACAATGTTGCGTACGCAAACGTCTGGCGTACAAATTCGTACGATGGAGCACGAACAGCCACCATTACGAATTATTTCTCCCGGACGTGTTTACCGTAATGATTATGATCAAACCCATACACCGATGTTTCATCAGGTTGAAGGCTTGATGGTGGATAAAGATGTTAGCTTCACCGAGTTAAAAGGGATTTTGCATGATTTTCTGCATCATTTTTTCGAAGAAGATTTAGAAATTCGTTTTCGCCCATCTTATTTCCCGTTTACCGAGCCATCAGCGGAAGTGGATGTGCGCCGTAAAAATGGCGATTGGCTAGAAGTTTTGGGTTGCGGCATGGTGCATCCAAATGTGCTGAAATCGGTGGGTATTAACCCAGAAGAGTTTACCGGCTTTGCCTTTGGTATGGGCGTTGAGCGGCTCACCATGATTCGCTACGGTGTAAACGATTTACGCGCGTTCTTTGAAAACGATTTACGCTTCTTGAAGCAGTTCGGCTAAGCGGCAGAGGGTTAAGAGTATTATGAAATTTAGTGAACAGTGGCTACGTGAGTGGGTTAACCCAGAGCTAAGCAGCATTGAGCTTGCCGAACAGTTAAGTATGGCTGGATTGGAAGTAGATGGTATCGAACCCGTTGCAGGCGAGTTTACCGGTGTGGTTGTTGGTGAAGTGAAAGAGTGTGGCCAACATCCTAACGCCGATAAGTTACAGGTAACCAAAGTAGATGTAGGTGGCGAAGAGCTTATTGATATCGTATGCGGCGCAGCCAATTGCCGTAAGGGAATCAAAGTTGCGGTAGCAACTGTAGGTGCAGTGTTGCCAGGCGATTTTAAGATTAAGCAGAGTAAACTGCGTGGCGAGCCTAGCCATGGCATGCTGTGTTCAGCCTCTGAACTTGAATTAAATGATGATCATGATGGCATTATTGAATTACCAGCCGATGCTACCGTAGGTGAAGATTTTCGCGTATGGATGGGGCTAAATGATAGCACCCTAGATATTGATTTAACGCCAAACCGAGCGGATTGCCTTGGTATTCGCGGCTTAGCCCGTGAAGTAGGGGTGTTAAACAAGCTAGACGTGGAAGTGCCTAGCATTCCGGAGGTACCCGCCAGCATCAGCGATAGTGTGGCGATCAACTTAGTTGCCCCCGATGCCTGCCCACGTTATTTAGGTCGCGTAATTCGCAATGTAAATGTAAGTGCCAAGAGCCCGCTTTGGTTGCAAGAGCGTTTGCGCCGTAGCGGTATTCGGTCTATTGATCCGGTAGTTGATATCACCAACTATGTATTGCTTGAGCAGGGCCACCCAATGCATGCGTTTGATTTGGCCGCTGTTAAAGGTTCTATTCAAGTGCGGATGGCAAATAGCGGTGAACAGATCACTTTGCTAGATGGCCAAGAAGTAACCTTACAGAATGATGTGTTAGTGATTGCCGATGAAGAAAAAGCCTTGGCAATGGCTGGTATCTTCGGTGGCGAAGGAAGCGGTGTTACTGAAAGCTCGCAAGATATTTTCTTAGAAAGCGCGTTCTTTGCACCAGATGCAATTATGGGGCGTGCGCGCCGTTATGGGCTGCATACGGATGCATCGCATCGCTACGAGCGCGGTGTAGACCCAGAGTTGCAGAAAATTGCCATGGAACGTGCAAGTGCGCTTATTCTCGAGATTTGTGGCGGCGAAGCAGGGCCTATCGTTGAGGCAGTAAGTTCTGAACATCTACCGAAGCCTGCGCATATTCAATTACGCGCAAACCGCTTAGCGCGTTTGTTAGGCATTGATGTGGCAACTACTGAGGTAGAAGGCATTTTGCAGCGCTTAGGCTTCACGGTGAGCAAAGATGCTGCAGGTTGGCAGGTGAGTGTGCCTACCTATCGTTTTGATATTTCAATAGAAGAAGATTTAATTGAAGAAATTGCCCGCGTGTATGGTTACAACAATATACCGGTAGAGGCTCCAGTAGCTCCATTACGTATGCACCGCTCTGCGGAAGCGCAACTACCAGTGCGGCAATTGCAGCATGCAATGCTTGCGCAAGGATATCAGGAAGCGATTACCTATAGCTTTGTTGATCCGAAGCAACAAGCGCAACTATATCCAGATTTAGCGGCACTTACGTTACCGCATCCTATTTCTATCGAAATGAGTTCGATGCGGCTTGGGCTTTGGCCAGGCTTACTTTCTGCAGCCGGTTATAATCAAAAACGCCAGCAACAAAGTGTGCGGTTATTTGAAACGGGGCTGCGTTTTACTCCTGATGAACAGGCGGAGAATGGTATTCGCCAAGAACCGATGTTAGCCGGAGTAATGCTAGGCACTGTGCAGGGCGAGCATTGGCAAGATGGCGTGCGTGCAGTTGATTTTTACGATATGAAAGGGCACGTAGAAATGTTGCTGCGCGCCACGGGCCGGTTCTCTGAGTTCCGTTTTGTTGCTTCTGAACACTCGGCGTTACATCCCGGGCAGAGCGCCGCAATTTATCGCGGTGAACAACTGATCGGCTTTTGTGGTGCTTTGCACCCGCAGTTTGAGAAGATGTTTGGTATTAAAGGGCGAGCTTTCGTTTTTGAACTGGATTTAGCGCGTTTACGGGAAAGAGAAGTGCCGGCGGCGGGGATTATTTCACGTTATCCTTCCATTCGCCGTGATATTGCGGTATTAGTAGATCGTAATGTTGCCGCAGGTGAAGTTCTTGAAGTTATTCGGAAAGTTGGCGCAAATCAGTTGGTTGATCTAAACTTATTTGACGTCTACACGGGTGATAATGTGCCAGCTACGCAAAGAAGTTTAGCGATTGCACTAACCTTACAGGCTGCGGATCGAACACTGGAAGATCAGGAAGTAACAAACTTGATTGCTACAGTTGTTAAAACCTTACAAAACGAATTTAATGCGGTGTTGAGGGATAGTTAATTATGGCGCTAACAAAAGCTGAGATTGCGGAACATCTATTTGAAAAGGTAGGGATTAATCGAAAAGATGCTAAGGAATTAGTAGAAACATTTTTTGAGGAAATCCGCCATGCTCTGGAAAATGGTGAGCAAGTGAAGATATCCGGTTTTGGAAATTTTGATTTGCGAGATAAAGCCGAGCGACCAGGCCGAAACCCGAAAACAGGTGAAGATATTCCAATTTCAGCTCGCCGCGTAGTAACGTTTCGCCCAGGGCAAAAATTTAAAGCTCGAGTGGAAGACGCTAAGCCAAAAGAATAGTACTTGCAGAGTTATTACCTACCCCGCAGCATATAAATAAAAAGCCGCTTCATTTATTTGAAGCGGCTTTTTAATGCGTTTAAGAACCGGTGCGTTAACTAAATAACATTAGTATTGCTATTCACAGCGCTAGTTAGCGAAAGAACAAATTACTAAACGGATTAAGCAGGCGAGCAACACCTGAAGTGAACTGCAGTGGCTCATTTAGCCAAGCCAAAGTTAAACAATCTTCTTGCGCAGTTTGCGGTGTATGCTTGTGCTGCTGATCAAGAAAGATGAAATCACCATCTTCATAGCAATCAAATTCATCAGCGAAAGAACCATTTAGCACTAAAGTGGCTTCGCTACCTCGGTGCGTATGTTCTGGAACTGATGCACCAGCAGCCATATAAATTAAGTTAATCTTATCATGCTCAGATAAATTCACAGGCGCGCGCCAAACGGAACCTGGAACCTTGCTCCAATGGCCTAAGCGTGAACCTAGTCTGCCAAGCGTAGGAGGCAATTTAAATTGCTTCCCTTCAAGCATTACTTCTTCAAGGGCAGGCTCGCGCACTATTTTTTCAGGTGCATCCGAGCTAATAATTTGCTCAAGCATCATATTCATTTCAGCTTCAGGCAACTGCGTGGGGGTTGCGTTGGCAGAACCTTGTAAATCATTAATGAATGCGCTGCGGGCTACTTGCTCTTCAATATCTTTCACCGTGTTTGCACACACCGGGCACATATCAATATGAGTACCGATTACCAGACACAGGGAAGCTTCGAGCTCGCCTTGCACGTACTTAACTAGTAATTCTTCTGTGGGGTGAAATTTAATCATGTGCAGTTATCATCTCTTTCAGTTTTTGCAGGGCTAATCGAGTTCTCGATTTCACAGTACCTAAAGGAATATCAAGCTCGTCTGATACTTCTTGCTGCGATTTACCTTGTACATATATCTGTTCTATAACAATTCTTTGTGGATCAGGTAATTGGCGATAAAATTCACCAATTTCTTGAAGTAAAATATTTTGGTCTAGAGCGAATTCTTCATCAGAATCGCTCATTTCTTCAGATAATACGGGCCACAAATCTTCCGCACTTACATCATTTTGACGATGTTTGTTTTTGCGCAAAATATCAAAGCGAATGTTTCTGGCGATGGTGAAAATCCACGTAGTTGGCGAGCCTTTCTCAGGACTAAAGAGATGGGCTTTGTGCCATACGTTGGTCATGGTGTCTTGCACCAAATCCATCGCTGTTTGCTCATTACCAAATTGGCGGGTAGCAAAGGCTTGTAATCGCGGTGCAAAATGCTTAAACAACTCACTAAACGCTCTACGCGAACGTGCAGAAGCAATCTCAGCCAATAATTTGCTAAGATGCTCTGTGGTAATCTCTTGGGTGCTCTTGGGCGAAGTGCTCATGTACTCTCGCTTAACCCGTTTTTCCGGCATGACATGCATTGTAGTGTACGCCTTCTTTTTATGATTCACCAATTTGTACATTCAATTACGTTAACTTTTTAAAAAAAGGATCACTTTTTAAACAGAACCGTAGAATATTTTTCTATCTTTAATGCAAATTAGATTGAACCGTGTTTTTGTTTCCTTGTACTACTTTCATCTTCGCTTTGCTCATCTTCGTTATTTTCCGCAAATAAGCATTGCAGATAATTCTGCGTAACACGCAAATTGTTGGCGGCTAAAAGCTCTTGTTTCGCTTCTGCAGCAAGCGGCAGGATCTCCAGCCATCGATTGCAAACCCATTCTGCATTATCGAAATGTTGTTCTGGATATAAGCCCGCGAACTCAGGGTAGTTCGTAAATACTTCTTGCAAACGTTCTTTCAGCTCACATTCTTGTGTACTTTCAGTTTCTACCTTAGTTACCTCAGCCAACCTATTGCGAAAGCTTACGCTTGCGGTTCTTAATCCATCTTTTTCTGTTTCAATCGTGTGAATATCAAATAATGATTCGCCTGCAATGGTAATACCAAGATAGCCATCATTGAGGGTTTCAAAATCTACAATTTTAGCTAGAGTGCCAATTGGATGAATATGCTCATTTTTTGCTACATCGCCATCTGGATTGAGCATACACAAACCAAATCCTTGTTCATTACGTAGAGAATCGCGCACCAAACGAATGTAACGGGGCTCAAACACACGCAGCTGCATTCGCCCGCCAGGCATCAGGTGGGCGGTGAGTGGAAACAAACCAAGTTTCAGTGTGTTGCTATTGCTCGTGGAATCAATGTTATATGTGCTATTTTTCATGCAATAGTACCTACTGCTTTCGCTCTTGATGAGCCACTGCATTGGGATTAATAGTGGCGTTTCCATTGCTTACGTAAGCTAACGCAGTTGGGATCTAATTATCTTTATAAAAGCGATACTATTGCTTGTTGGATGAAAAAACGGAACACTGCAAGAAATAGTGAGTAAGGAGTATACGGTGGTTTACGTTGGGATAAGTGCCTGTTTACTTGGCCAGAAGGTGCGCTACGATGGCGGCCACAAAGGTTCAGATTTTTGCCAAAATCAGTTAGGAAAGCATGTTGAGTATTTACCTCTTTGTCCCGAAGTGGGAATAGGTATGAGCGTACCGCGGCCAACCATACGGTTAGTTGGGGATATAGCGCAGCCCCGCGCGGTGGTACCGAAAACGGGTGAAGATGTTACGCAGCGGTTAGCTGACTTTGCCGATGTTCGTGAGCAGCAATTGGCAAAGCTTTCCGGTTATATTCTTTGCGCGAAATCGCCCAGTTGTGGCATGGAGCGCGTGCGAGTGTATGCGGAAGATTCAAATATGAACGTTAAAGGTGGTACCGGCATATTTGCTCAGCGCCTGAAGGAGATGTTTCCAGCATTGCCAATGGAAGAAGACGGTAGGTTGAACGACCCATTGCTGCGGGAAAACTTTGTACTGCGCTTGTACGTTTACTATGAGTGGCAACAACTACTAAAACCCATCACTAAGCATGTGTTATATCAATTTCATGCGCGGCATAAGTTATTATTGCTTGCTCATAATCAGCCGGTGTATCGCGCTTTGGGTAAAGCGCTGGCAGAGCAGCAGCAAATTGATGAGCAATTCACCACTAGCTATATCATGCAGCTCATGTTGGGGCTATCGGAACCTGCTAGCCGCAAAGATCACACTAATGTTCTGCAGCATGTGCAAGGGTATTTTAAGCTAAAATTAGAAAGCAGTGAGCGTACAGAACTTGCTGAATTAATTTTGCGTTACAACGATGGCGAGGAGCCACTTGCAGCACCGTTAACGCTGATTAATCATTATTTGAAGCGCTTTCCGGATGAATATTTGCAATCCCAATCTTATTTTCGGCCGTACCCAGACAACTTACGCCTGCGCTATGGATTGTAATTGCTGTTCATCGCGTGTGAGCAGCATACTTAATACTTCAGAAAAAAGGGATAATGCAGCATGAGTGCGTTAGTTTGGTTTCGCAATGATCTTCGTTTGCTTGATAATGATGCGGTATTGCAAGCATGCCAAAATCACCAGCATGTGCACTTTTTAGTAACGCCTACCTTACAACATTACGTAGAGCATGATTGGTCGCTCGTTAAGTGGGATTTATACCAGCGCCAGCTGAATCAAATAGGCCATGATTTGGCTGATTTAGGCCACATCCTACTTATTCATCCGCTAGATAAATTCGCCGATTGCAGTGCCTTCTTAACTGATTTTTGTAGAGCACACCAAGTTGCAGCGCTCTACTTCAATCGGGAATACCCACTCGATGAAGTGAATCGCGATAAAGCCGTTATCACTGTTTTGCAGAATAACGACGTGCAAGTGAATACGTTCGCTAGTAATTTGCTGGTAGCGCCAGAACAGATAAAGAATGGTAAAGGGGAGTACTACAAGGTATTTACACCATTCTTTAAAGTATGGTTACAGAGAATACGCGAAAATGGCGTACCAGCGCCTTATGCTCGCAATATATTGCAAGCGGCTTCAGGGCGCACCCTTGCGTTTGCAGAAGTGCATTTATCGTTACCTGAATATCCTACTGAACTTGTTCCCGGCCTAGCGGATTCGGCGTTAACGGAGCCTCTGCAAACAAGCAATGAGTGGCCAGTTGGTGAGGCCAACATTCGCAAGTTAGCGCAGCAATTTGTGCGTGAACAAAGCATGGATTATAAGAGGCAGCGCGATTTCCCAAGCATCAAAGGTACTTCACGTTTATCCGCATACTTTGAGATTGGTGCGCTATCACCTCGTGTGGCGGCGCACCTATTACAACGATTAAGCCCCGAATTTCCTGATGGACTGCCAGAAGGCAGCCATACTTGGTTATCGGAGTTGGCATGGCGAGAATTTTATCAACACTTAATGTTTCATGAACCACGCTTAGCAAAAGGTGAACCTTTTCAGGCAGAGCAAGCCAAGTTCCCTTGGCGAACCGATGTAGAGAGGTTTGCTGCTTGGTGCAATGGTAAAACAGGTTTTCCTATTGTTGATGCGGGAATGCGCGAGTTAAATAATACCGGTTGGATGCATAATCGTGTACGTATGATAGTTGCGAGTTTTTTGGTTAAAGACCTGCACATTAACTGGCAGTGGGGCGAGCGCTATTTTATGCGTAGGTTAATAGACGGCAGCTTTGCGGCAAATAATGGTGGCTGGCAGTGGAGCGCAGGTACAGGTACCGACGCAGCACCATATTTTCGCGTGTTTAATCCAACGAGCCAAGGTGAAAAATTTGATCCGTCCGGACGGTACATTCGTAAATTTGTGCAAGAACTAGCTGACGTGCCCGATAAACAGTTACACACGCCGCACCAGTGGCTGCGCCAAGCGAGTTTGTTGGATGAAGCTACCCACAGCTACCCGCAACAAATTGTTGATCATAAAGATGCGAGGGAGCATTTTATAGCTACATTTAAGCAGGTTAAGAACGCGGAGTAGGAGGCAACATGGCTACGTATAGCAAAAAAGAGCGCGGGCAGTTAATTGCCAAATTAAAAAACATTTATGATGAATTTAACAGCGATTCTCTGCAGCAACTTGCTGCTATTTATCATGAGGACATTACCTTTCAAGACCCAGTTTTACAGGTGAATGGGCTTGCAGATTTGGAAACCTATTTTGCCCACGGTATTGCTAACGCGCAATCGTGCCGCTTTACTTTTGATACGGAAATGTTTAACAAAGATGAGGCATTTTTAACTTGGCAAATGCGTTTGCAGCACGAAAGCTTGGCGAATGGCCGTGAGATCGTAGTGCAGGGCTCTACCCATCTGCAGTTTACTGATGAAGAAAACAAAATACGTAGCCATGTTGATTATTATGATTTAGGTGCCATGGTGTACGAGCACATACCGGTAATTAGCTTTCTAATTCGCAAGGTTCGCGATCGTTTACAAGCTGTTAGTTAAATAGCCAATTCTACTAAGGGAACTTTGTTTATGAATGTACTGATAACGGGCGCAACCTCCGGCATTGGCCGACAGTTAGCGTTGGATTACGCAGCGGCAGGGCACCATGTAATCGCTTGTGGGCGAAACACCAACAAGCTGGATGAACTTTCTAATGACGTAGCTGATGCTACACGAATTACTACCGCAGTTTTTGACGTTACCAACCAACAGCAAGCGTTATCGGTGTTGCAGGATACGCTGAAGCAGCTGGCTGAGCCTTTAGATGTGGCCATTCTTAATGCGGGCGTGTGCGAATATATCGACGATGCTCAGAATTTTGAAGTTGCATTGGTAGAGCGAGTATTTGCGGCCAACTTTTTTGGCGTTGTGAACTGTATTTCCGCACTACTGCCGAATTTACCAAAAGGTAGCAAGCTAGTAGTGGTAGATAGCATGGCACGGCAATTCCCATTCACCCGAGCCGAAGCTTATGGCGCCAGCAAAGCTGCAGTGCATTATTTCGCTAGCGCTTTGCGCACCGATATTGTGGATACGGGGATTCAAGTGATTACCGTTTCTCCTGGCTTCGTAGAAACCCCTATGACCGACGCAAATGATTTTGAGATGCCGATGCGCATCTCAGTGGCAGAAGCTTCCCAAGCTATGCGCAAAGGAATAGCGAAAGGCAAAGCACACATTGCCTTTCCTAGTGTATTTGGTTTTATATTGGCGAGTTTACAACGCCTTCCTTACCGCGTGCAGATCGCTTTATCGAAACGAATGAGGAATCATTAATGAAAATAGCTGTAATTGGTTCAGGAATTGCGGGCATAACCGCAGCCAATTTATTAAGTGAGCAGCATGAAGTATGGATGTATGAGAAAAATGATTACATTGGTGGCCATACAGCTACGGTAGATGTGCAAGTAGCGGGCCAGCCATTCGCTATTGATACTGGTTTTATTGTTTTCAATAACCGTACCTACCCAAACTTTCGGGCCTTGTTGCGCAAGCACGGGGTGGCGTGGCAAGACACTGAAATGAGCTTTAGTGTGCAGAACCCAAAAACTGGCTTGGAGTATAACGGCCATAGTTTGGCGACGCTGTTTGCGCAAAAGCGCAATTATTTGCGGCCGAGTTTCTATCGTATGCTGTTGGATATTGTTAAGTTCAACAAGCAAGCGAAGCTGGCCTTGCAGCAACGCTCGGCAAAAGAGCTAGAACGCCTTACCTTAGATGATTTTGTTACGGAACTGGGAATTGGCCAAGCATTTTCCGACAACTACTTGTATCCAATGTGTGCTGCAATTTGGTCTGCTAGCCTTGAGGAAGCGGCAAAGTTTCCACTGGCCTTCTTCCTTAAATTCTTCCTAAATCATGGCCTTCTTGATGTTAGCGACCGCCCGCAATGGCACGTAATTAAAGGTGGCTCGCGTAATTACATTCCGGCTTTAACCAAGCCTTTTGCGGAACGAATACACTTGAATAGCGGTGTAAAGAAAGTACGCAGGGAACAAGATGGTGTAGTACTAGAGTTTATCGATGGCACTAGCGGCCGGTTTGATGAAGTTATTTTTGCTTGCCACAGCGATCAAGCGTTGGCGTTATTAGCCGATCCAAATGCTGCAGAGCGCGATATTTTAAGCGGTATTCCATACCAAGATAACGATGTTGTGCTGCACACGGATATTACCCAATTACCAAAGCGCAAAGCTGCGTGGGCCAGCTGGAACTATTTACTACCTAATTTATCGGCCGGTGGTATGCAAAAACCAGCTACGGTTACCTACAACATGAATATTTTGCAGGGCTTAACAGGCGCGCCAGTAACCTTTTGCGTAACTTTAAATAACACTGCGGCGATTGATGAAAGCAAGATACTCCGTAAATTCACCTATGCACACCCGGTGTATTCGGTGGATTCTTTCAGGAAGCGACAACGGCGTGCGGAAATTTGTGGCAAAAATCGTACTCACTTTTGCGGTGCGTATTGGTATAACGGCTTCCATGAAGATGGCGTGCGAAGTGCGGTAGATATAGCGGAGCGGTTTGGTATTGAGCGGCCCGAAAATACCCAAGTAGAAGCACCAACCAATGCATAACATTACCAATAACGATACGCATCATCATGCTATTTACAACGGGGTTATTCGCCATCGGCGCTACACCCCGAAAAAGCATTATTTTGCTTATTCGGTGAATCAGTGGTGGCTTGATTTAGATGATTTGGCCAGTGCGAATTCCATGAGCAAGTTGTTTAGCACCACGAGTAAATGGGCACCGATGCAATTTCGCGAAAGTGATTACTTAACCAATGAGCGAGCATCGCCGAAGCAGAGTTTAGCGGATGCAGTGCGGGCGAAAATGTGCGAGCTTGCGCATGCAGAATTGCAGGGTAGAGTTTATTTTCTCGGTAATATTCGCAACTGGGGTTTGTATTTCAGCCCTATTAACTGCTTCTATTTGGCGAACGAGCAGGGCGTTTTCACCCATATGCTCGCCGAAGTAAGCAACACCCCTTGGAATGAGCGGCACTGTTACTTGGTTAATTTAACGCGAAAGAACACCACCGATAAGATACTGCATGTATCCCCATTTAATCCTATTGATATGCAATACCAGTGGCGCCTAGGCGCACCGAAGTTGAGCGATGGCAGCCGTGTGTTAGTGCATATTGCTGCACACACTAAGAAAGAAGGGCTGGAGCGTTGCGAGTTCGATGCAACCCTCACATTAAAACGAACTGCATTGAACCAGAGCGCTATTCGTCGCGTACTAATAATGCATCCATGGATGACGCTGAAAGTTGTGGCGGGAATTTATTGGCAAGCTGTGAAGCTTTTTGTGAAGCGAGTGCCATTTTATGGGCACCCAGGCAGCTCTAGCTAATAGAGTATCTCGAATTAACAACGGACAATAATAATCGCAACAGCAAATTAGCCCATGCTAATGCAAAGCGAATACACAGGAAAGCTATGATGAGAACATCGACCAATACATCTTCGAATAACCTAGCACTCGCTGAAATCACCATGACCAAAATGGAACGATTTGCGCAAAACCTTATGTTTCGTGTGCTGAAGCACCTAGCTTTTGGTGAATTGCATATTGTGCAAGATGGCAAAGTTATTGGTCGATTTGGTGAGGTTGATGCGCAGCCTAGTGCGCGCATTGAAATTATTAACCCACAAACCTATGTGAAATTTGTATTCGGCGGCGATATTGGTGCCGGCGATGCCTTTATTGCGGGAGATTGGCATTCTCCCGATCTTACCAAAGTAATTGAATTATTCGCTGCAAACTTAACGGTTCTCGATAAACTTGAGGCTCGTTTGGCATGGTTATCGTGGCCGTTGCAAATGGTGAGCCACATGCGCAAACGCAACAGTAAAACGCGCGCGAAAGAAAACATTGCTGCCCATTATGATTTAGGCAACGAGCTGTATACTCGCTTTTTAGACCAGCGCATGCAGTATTCAAGTGCTGTGTATCCATCTTCCGAATCCACCCTTGATGAGGCGCAGGAAGAGAAACTTCGTCGTTTATGCGAAATGCTTGAGTTAACTGCGGATGATCATCTGCTTGAAATTGGTACAGGCTGGGGCGGCTTGGCAATTTTTGCGGCAGAGAACTATGGCTGTAAAGTAACCACCACCACAATTTCTGAAGAACAGTTTAAATTTGCAGAGAACCTTGTGGCAGAGCGCGGGCTGCAGAGCAAGGTTACCCTGTTAAAAGAGGATTACCGTGATTTAACTGGCCAGTACGATAAGTTGGTATCGGTAGAGATGATCGAAGCTGTGGGTGCCGAATATATGGCGGTTTTCTTCCGCAAGTGTAATGCACTCGTGAAGCCAGGCGGAAGCATGGTGCTGCAAGCCATTACAATTGCTGACCAACGATTGGAAAAGTACAACCGTAACGTTGATTTCATCCAAAAATATATATTCCCGGGCGGCTACTTACCTTCTATTGAATTGGTAAGCCGCATGTTCCGCAAGCACACCGAAATGGTAGTGCGAGAAGTGAGTGATATCGGCCTCGATTATGCGCGTACTCTTGCTGATTGGCGCCAGCGCTTTAATCACCGATTCGATGAATTAAAAGCCTTTAACTATGACGAACGCTTTGCCCGTATGTGGAACTATTATTTGTGCTACTGCGAAGGTGGCTTTAATCAACGTTCGATTAGCGCCGTGCAGTTAAAAGCAACGAAAGCGAAGTACCTTACTAATGGTTAACTGGCTGCGCAAGCTCATCTTAAATCATCGCTTAGCGGCGTTTGTGATTTTTGATTTCGTTTGGCTAAGCGCAGTGCTCGGTAGAGAGAGCTGGATTTGGTTAACGGTACTGTTAATCGTTCTTATGTTTGCTGCTACCCCCAAGCAGTTGTGGCATCGGCGTAAGGCATTTTTAATTATCGTAGTGGCAGGTTTGGGAGCAGAGCTGCTCACAGTTACTGGTGGTGTAATTCAATTTACTGGTACCGAATGGTTGCCGGCATGGTTGATTCTGTTGTGGTTCGGCTTTGCGGGCATGGCTTTGATGATGTTTGATTGGTTGCGCGGTAAAGCATGGTTAGCTGCTTTGCTCGGCGGAGTTTTCGGGCCCATCACCTATTTCGCCGGTACTCGTATTGGTGCTGCGGAACTGCAAGTACAGCCCGTTACGGCAGCCGTTGTATATGTTGTGATGTGGGCATTATTGATGATTTTGGTAGCGCGTTTGGTAACGCCAATTGTTAAGTTACCGAAAAATCCAAAACAGCGCTCTAAGGAGGGCTACAATGAAATTTAAAGGTTTAACGCTAGGTAATTCTGCGCTTCTTGTTTCCCTTGTTACTGCAATGCTGTTCAGCGCCACAGCGGCGGCTAGTAGTTGCGGTAGTGATGTAATTAGTGGTGCTAGTTCAGCATCATCGCAAAGCTTGGCAAAAGTTGGTGAAACCCGTTTGCGGGTAATGCTGTTTCGTATCTATGATGCTGAGCTTTACTCGAATACCGGCAGCTACTCTCAGGCAGAGGAACGTTTGTTGCGGTTAAACTATGCACGTAGCTTCACTGCCGAACGCTTGGCTGAGCAAACCCGTGATGAATGGGAGCGTATAGGTTTTGCAGAGAGTGAGAAAACAGGCGAATGGATTAATACGCTGAAAAACATTTGGCCCGATGTGAATTCCGGCGATTGTATTGTGGCGCATCAACTCCCCAATGGGGCAGTGCGTTTTTATGGCAACGAAGGCGAGCTAGGTGCGATAGAGGATCAACAGTTTGGTGAGCAGTTCCTGGCAATTTGGTTATCCGAGAATGCCCGTTTTCGTAGCAGCCGTGATGAACTAGTAGGGGAAAAGTAATGCGAATTTTAACCTTAATATTTGCCGCAGCCTTCCTGTTAGTAGGTTGTTCAGCAAAGATTGATGATTATAAAGATGATAGCCCGGCACTGCATTTAGATGAGTTTTTCGTAGGAAATATTGTGGCGCATGGAATGGTGCAAGATCGGTCTGGCAAGGTAACACAGCGTTTTCGTGCCGATATTGTAGGCACTTGGGAAGGCGAGCAAGGTGTGCTGGATGAAGTGTTTTACTGGGATGACGGGCGTGAGGAAACGCGGGTATGGCAACTTACAAAAACTGGGCCGAACAGCTACGAAGGCACTGCCGGTGATGTAGTAGGGGTAGCCAAAGGCACCACTGCAGGTAACGCGCTGCACTGGGTATATCAGCTGGAAGTGCCGTTTCGCGATAGTACGATTGCGATTACGTTAGATGATTGGATGTTCTTACTCGATGAAGATCGCTTAGTAAATCGCACAGAAATGCGTAAATTCGGGTTTCGGGTAGGGGAAATTACTATCTACATGGAGCGCCTTGATTAGCGCCATTTCAGTAATGTATGTAGCCGCTTCCGCAGCGTAGCGGCAGGAAAATGAATAAGGCGCCTTGGTTATCCAATGGCGCCTTGTTTATATGTGGTGTTTGTACGTGTTTCGGGTATACAGATTCACTGCTTTATTTATCGGTGGCAACGCTTAACGCATGCCACGAGGCAGGCGAGCATGGCCGCTTGCTTCAAGTTGTTGCTTCCACAATTCTTTTGCAGTAAGGCCACCTTTGCCTTTTTTCACAGCAGCGGCTGCTTTTGCTGGTTTTTTCGCAGCAGCGCTCTTGCCGCCATTAAGCTCGTCTGTTAATTCAGCAAGTTGCGCTAAACGCATATTCTTACCGCCATCAACACTAAACCAGCCGTTGCTATCTGTTAGCTTGGGTGCTTTACCGTGGGCGTTTTTGTACGCTTTAGTGAAATCAGCAAGCACCTGGTCTTTATCAAGTTTGCTCATCGTTCGTTCCCTGTGTGTTAACATTATGTGTGTACTCTATTTTTATACCGATTTTTCATGCAAGTGTCTAATTTGAGTAATACCTAGGGGGATTCGCATGCAGCGAAATAGTTTTTTAGCACGTTTAAATGAATGGTTGCAGCCTGAATTGGTAAGTGATTATTGCCCAAATGGTTTGCAAGTTGAGGGCGCGAGCACGATTCAGAAAATTGTAACCGGTGTTACCGCTAGCCAAGCATTAATTGATGCAGCGATAGCGGCAAAAGCAGATACAATTTTGGTGCATCATGGTTACTTTTGGAAAGGTGAAGCTGAACCTATTGTAGGCATGAAGGGCAAACGTATTCGTAGCTTAATAGAGAATAATATTAATTTAATTGCGTACCATTTACCCTTAGACATTCATCCAGAATTTGGCAACAACGCGCAATTATTAAAGTTACTAAATACCGATTCAAGCAGCGTAATCGATTTGCCACCAAATGGCATTCTTCAGCTTGGTGAGTTTGCTGAACCACTCACCGGAACTGCCTTGGCGCAGCGAATTGAACAACAGTTAAAGCGCCCGTTAGTAGCTTCGGTGCATAGCGATAGAAAAATCACCTCGGTAGCAGTATGTACGGGTGGCGGCCAAGGTTTTATTGAACAAGCGCTAGCTGCAGGTGCTGATGCGTTTATTACCGGCGAAGTATCTGAACAAACCATTCATGTAGCTCGCGAATGTGGCATTCAGTTTTTTGCTGCAGGGCATCATGCTACGGAGCGTTATGGCGTAAGAGCATTGGGCGAGAAAATTGCCGAGCAACTGAGTATTGCAGTTGAATTCGTTGATATTGATAATCCGGCGTAACTACCGGTAGCAGAGTTTAAAGCCGTATATGAAAAAAAGAAGTGCCAGCTCCACTAACGAAGATAGAGCGTTCACCAGTGATGTTCACCGGTTCGATAAAAATATCTATCAAACAGAAAAAGGGCAAATTCGTGAAGCGGTGCTTGCCGCAGACCTGCGTTTTTTGCTTGCTGATGTGGGCGCAGATGAAAGCAGCGAGCCAAAACGCTCTGTTGAAAAACAACCTAGCCGTTCATATCACCCACGCGCCCAGCTTAGCTGTTTAGATGTTGGCGCTGGGTTGGGGCAATTGAATACCTACTTTGCGCGGGCCGGTTACACGGTTACTCATACCGATATCTCTGCAGAAATGATAGTTGCTGCGAAAAGCCGCCACAGTGCGCAAGAGTTAGAGCAGCACTATACTTATCATCAGGTTGGTTTACAGGAGCTGGCTAGCGAGCTTGGTGAGCAACAGTTTAATGTGGTGCTGTGCCATGCGGTATTGGAGTGGCTTGCCGATCCATTTGCAGCGTTAGCAGTATTGCAAGCGCGGGTAAAACCCGGCGGATGGCTTTCGCTTATGTTCTACAATAACGATGCAAAACGCATGGCCAATATACTCTATGGTAATTTTGATTACGTAAATGCTGGCTTAAAAGTAAAAAAGAAGGTGCGCTTTAGCCCGAATTATCCGCTACAACCGCAGCAGGTGGTAGCGCGGCTAGGGCAATACCCACTTACCTTAATTAGCCATTCTGGTGTGCGTTGTTTTCATGATTATATGCGCGCGAAAGAATACTCCGCCGAGGAATTACTTGCGCTAGAGCTTACCTATCGGCAACAATCGCCTTATCGAGAATTAGGGCGGTATCAACATCTATTATTGAGAAAGGATAGCAAATGACCAAAGTAGCGTTTATTGGCCTTGGAGTAATGGGTTTTCCAATGGCGGGCCACTTACAAGAAGCCGGGTATGATGTATGTGTATATAATCGTACCGCAGCAAAAGCTGCATCTTGGCAAGATACCTACGGTGGTTGCACCGCTGAATCGCCAAAGTTGGCAGCACAGAACGCCGAAGTGGTATTTTTGTGCGTAGGCAATGATAGCGATGTACGCAGTGTTGTGTATGGTGAACAGGGCGTATTTGCAGGTATGCAAGAAGGCAGCATTTTAGTGGACCACACTACAGCTTCAGCAGATTTAGCGCGTGAGCTTGGTGCTGCAGCTGAGAAGCGGCATATAGCATTTCTTGATGCGCCGGTTTCTGGTGGCCAAGCAGGTGCAGAAAATGCTGCTCTAACGGTTATGGTGGGTGGCGAAGCTGCTAATTTACTCCGTATTTCGGCAATGCTGGAAACTTACGCAAAGCACGTTGGTTTACAGGGCCCTGTAGGCACTGGGCAGCTTGCTAAGATGGTGAATCAAATTTGCATCGCTGGGGTGGTGCAGGGTCTTTCAGAAGGTCTGCAGTTTGCGAAGAACGCTGGCTTAGATCAAGAGAAGCTAATTGCTGCAATTAGCAAGGGTGCAGCTGGTAGTTGGCAAATGGAAAACCGCTCTGCCACTATGTGGCAAGGTGAGTTTGAATTTGGTTTTGCGGTAGATTGGATGCGCAAAGATTTGCAAATCGCCTTGGCCGAAGCCAATAGTAATGGCTCGCGATTGCCCGTTACTGCCTTGGTTGATCAATTCTATGGTGATGTACAAGCTAACGGTGGTAATCGTTTTGATACCTCAAGTTTAATTACCCGGCTTGGTAACTCAAAACCGTAAAGTTTTTTAGCGGCTCAGAGTAACGCCGAGCGGTACAAAAGCTCTCTTAGAGAGTATTTGTAGAAAGCACACGTAACAGCAACCCATAAAAAAAGCTGAGCTTATAAAGCTCAGCTTTTTATTCAGCTAAGAAGCTAGCCTAAGTTTAACGAATACCCATGCGACGAAGCGCTTGTTGAGTAAAGTCTTGCCGACGAGGAGTGATGCTAAAGTCCATAAAATCACCTTCTTCGTTCGCCAAGCCAAGCACTAAGTAACGACCATTGTTTAAATCGTACAGTGATTCAGCTGCCATCCAAGGTACGTCATTACCGTAGAATTGAACGTTGTAGGCTTCACCTACCCGCCACAACTCACCACGGCCATCGTAATGGTCGATTACCGATGCTGTCCAAGTATCTTCATCAATAAAGAAGTTACGCTGCGCATAAATATGGCGTTCGCCTTCTTTCACACTTGCTTCCACTACCCATACACGGTGCAGTTCATAACGCACGTGGTCTTGGTTTAAATGGCCAGGCTGAATGATATCCGAGTATTTCAAACTATCATCGAGAAGCTTGTAGTTGTTGTACGGAATATACATTTCTTTTTTGCCAACGAGTTTCCAGTCGTATTTGTCTGGAGCACCGTTAAACATATCCAAGCCATCGGATGTACGTAAACCATCAGACGCTGTACCTGGACCATCATAGGCAACATTTGGCGCTCTGCGCACACGGCGCTGGCCAGCGTTGTACAGCCATGCGCGGCGGCTTTCTTGAACTTGGTTTATGGTGTCATGTACTAGAAGTACGGTACCGGTTAGGCGAGCTGGCGCTAGAACTTCTTGTAAGAAGTAGAACAGAATGTTGTCATCTGCACGCTCATCACGGCCACCTTGCAGGTGTTCTGGCCATACGAGTTGCTCGCGCAGGCGAACCATTTCGTAGTTACCGTTCGCTTGTACCGGGAATTGACCAACAGTACGTTGCACAGCACCGCCGCGATAGCGTGTGAGATGGTTCCAAATAACCTCTAAACCACTGCTCGGTACTGGGAATGGTACATAGCCAGAGAAATTATCTAAACCCATGCCACCTTCTGCTAACGAAGCGTTTTCCGCATTGGCTTTAACAATATCGTAAATTTCTTGCGGGTAAGCTGCAGTGCGTCGCGTTTGGTAAATATGCATCTTGTACGTAGGATAACGATCAAACATCGCGATTTGCCCTGGGCTCAAACGTTCACGGTGCTCAGATAAGTTATCATGCGTGATGGTGTATAAAGGTTGCTCATCTGGAAATGGGTTTTGCGGGCGATGTACATCAGCGCCTGGGTTAGAGAGGCCACCGGTCCACTCAGGAATTGTGCCCTCTGCATTGCCAGCACGCTCAGCCCCTAGTGGGGTAAGGTCTTGGCCTAAACGAGCTGCGTTGCTTTCTAACATCGCAGCACTAACGCTTGCAGAGACTAGCGAAAGCGCCATTACCCCTGCTGTAAGCATAATTTTTTTCATTGTCGTTGTCCTTAGTTCCTGTGCGTTCTTTATTATGGAACACCAATCCAATAGAAACTGGATGGGGTTATTATGTAAGCTACACCAATTTTCAACAAAATAAAATACAAGAAATATTTCCTTGTGGGGGTTTTCAAACGCCCGTTAGACTATACAATCGAGTACGAGAATAAATTTAATCAGATCAAACGGAATCTGAATATACATCTGGAGTATTCATTTATGAAACGAATTGCCCTCGCGGGAATCGTTACAGCCTTAATAACCAGTGCCACAGTAAGTACTGCTGTTATTGCCGAAATTTTCGATCCCCTTCATACGCCAGCCGCGCAAGCCTCCCGAGCAGAGCAGGGTTTGTTAATCGATATTGAGCAAACAGTTCATCGCACCTTTATTGTTGGTGATCACGGTATTCTGTTATCCCAGGGGATTGGGGAAAGTGGTTGGCAACAAGCCATGGTTCCTACGAGTGTGCTACTTACTGCTATTAGTGTAGTTGATACGAAACATATTTGGGCAGCAGGGCATCAGGGTGCATTAATTCGAAGCAGCGATGGCGGTGAATCTTGGCAGTTTATGCTTGATGGCCACCAACTATTAGAGCTTGAATATGAATGGTTACAAGAGAAACAAACGGCGTTAGAAGATGCAATCGAGAATGCTGAAGATGAATATGAAATAGAAGAGCTTGAATTTGCATTAGATGAGCTATTTTTCCATATCGGTGGCGCTGAAATTCAATTCGAAGTTGGGCCTACCAAGCCTTTTTTAGATGTGCATTTCTTTAATCGTGAAGTTGGCCTTGCTGTAGGCGCATACGGAACCATTTTGCGCACTACCGATGGTGGTGAATCATGGCAAGTGATGAATGATGCCATAGATAACATCATGGGTTACCACGTTAATAAGCTTGTAGAAGGCCCAGAGCAGAGTTTAATCCTAGCAGGGGAAGCGGGGCTATTGGCTCGTAGTGATGATTTGGGTGAAACCTTTGAGATGCTTGATTCGCCTTACCATGGTTCGTTATTTGGCGCTATTTTTGACGCTGAAGAGCGGCTGTGGGTACATGGCTTGCGGGGTAACTTATATGTTGCGGAAGATGGTTATAGCTTCCAGCAGGTTATGGTGAACACCCGGTATAACTTAAATGGTGCAACTCTGCTTGCCGATGGTCGCTTAGTATTTGTTGGTCATGCCGGTGTACTTGCGGTAGTAAACCCAGATTCGCGGGAGGTTGAGTTGTTTAACCATCCTTCTGGTTTGCCTATCAGTAATTTAGTGCAAAGTGCTGGTAATGAACTCATTTTAGTTGGTCGTGCAGGTGTACAAACCTTCGCGTTGCCTGCAGCAAGCCACTAAGAGGATACATAACAAATGCAAGAATTTGACAAGATTGAGAGTATTTCTACCGCGGGTTACGGCAAAGCTTCGTTAGCAGAAAAGCTACTGTTTCGTTACCGCGTATTCTGGATTTTCGTGTTTGCTGCATTAACGGCGTTTTTATTGTATCACGCAGCGCAGGTTCGGCCCGATGCCAGCCTGCAGAAAATGATTCCCGCGAATCATGAATTCGTACAAAACTTTTTTAAATATAGTGATGATCTCGCCGCCACAGGCAACGCAGTGCGGATTTCAGTGGAAACCACGGAAGGCGATATATTTAGTGCCGAGTATCAAGATATTTTGCGCCAAATTACCGATGAAATCTCCTTCCTTAATGGTGTGAATCGTTCTGGAATGCGTTCTATTTGGACACCTAACGTACGTTGGTCGGAAGTAACTGAAGAGGGTTTTGTGGGTGGCCCGGTTATTCCACAAAACTACGATGGCTCCGAAGAAGCATTGGCGCAATTGCAGCAGAATGTATTGCGGTCGGGTACGGTTGGCGATTTGGTAGCTAATAACTTCCGCTCTTCATTAATTTACGTTCCGCTCAACGAAATTAACCCGGAAACGGGAGAGGCACTTGATTATCATGAATTCTCCCTGCGCTTAGAAAGTGAAATTCGTAACGCATTTGAATCAGACACCATCAATATTCAGATTGTTGGTTTCGCTAAAGTTGTTGGTGATTTAATCGATGGCGCCATGTTAGTAGGTGGCTTCTTTATTCTAGCCATGCTGATCACTTTCGGCATGTTGTTCTTGTACAGCCGATGTGTGCGCAGTTCCATCGTGGTTTTATTATGCTCAGGCATCGCGGTAATATGGCAGCTGGGTATTATTAAACTCATCGGTAGCGGTATTAATCCATATTCGATGTTAGTGCCATTCTTAGTATTCGCGATTGGTGTAAGCCATGGTGTGCAGATTATTAATGCCGTACTTGCCAACACGGTTGACGGCGCTAATAAAATTGATGCCTCTCGGCTGGCGTTCCGCGGCTTATATGTAGCGGGCTTAACGGCATTGGTTTCAGATGCAGTAGGTTTTACTACCTTAATGGTAATTGATATTGCCGTTATTAAAGAACTCGCAATCGCTGCCAGTATTGGTGTAGCAGTAATTGTGCTTACCAATTTAGGCTTACTGCCTATTCTTACTTCCTACATGGGTGTAAGCAAACGCGGTGTTACTTATTTACAGAAAGTACAGGCGCAAAGCCATCCTATTTTCTCGCTGTTTGATCGCTTTACCAAGTTACGTTGGGCTATTGGTGCGGTTGCCGTTGCGGTGCTTATGAGTATTTGGGGCATTTATCAAGCGCAAAACTTGGAAATTGGCGATCTTGATAGTGGAGCGCCAGAGCTAAGGGCTGATTCACGCTACAACCTTGATAATGCATTCCAGGTGGCCAACTACAGTGCTAGCACAGATATATTCGTGGTAATGGCGGAAACACAGCCTGGAGAATGTATCTCCTACAACAATCTTGCACTCATTGATCGTTTCCAATGGCATATGGAAAACGTGCAGGGTGTGCAAGCTGTGCGTTCGATTGTGTATGTGTCTAAATTGGGTATGGCAGGTACCAATGAGGGTAACCTGAAATGGTCTAGTGTGAACCGCGATAACTTTGTGGTTAACGCGTCTATCTCGCAGGCACCAAGTGGTTTAATCAATGGCGATTGCTCAATGGCGCCGGTAATTATCTACTTGAACGATCATAAGGCCGATACGCTAAACCGAGTGGTTGCTGAAGTTCGCTCATTTAGTGACATGTATCCCAGCGATTCTGTTGAATTCTTGATGGCAGCGGGCAACTCAGGCATCGAAGCTGCCACCAATAAAGTTATAGAAGATGCGCAATTCCGCATGTTGGTGTGGGTATATGGTGTGGTAATTGCACTCTGTTTAATTACCTTCCGCAGTATTCGCACGGTGTTGTGTATTGTGCTGCCACTAATGTTCACCACCATTATGAGCCAAGCCTTAATGGCGAAACTCGGCATTGGCGTGAAGGTAGCTACCTTACCGGTAATTGCACTCGGGGTAGGTATCGGTGTGGATTATGGCATCTATATCTACAGCAAAATGCGGGAAGCACTAAATCAAGGGCGCAACCTTACTGATAGCTATTTGTTTGCGCTATCGAAAACAGGTAAAGCAGTTGGCTTTACTGGCTTAACGCTAGCGATTGGTGTGGCAACCTGGATTTGGTCGCCGATCAAGTTCCAAGCTGATATGGGTTTATTATTAACCTTCATGTTCATTTGGAATATGCTAGGTGCGCTGATCCTCATACCTGCATTAGCACGCATTTTCCGTGTAGGGCCGAAATCAGAACCGAAATCAATCACTTAAATAATGTTAAAAAAGTTAACAAATACGTTGATTTTATGTTTCGTTTCACTTTATGCTTGCAATGCTTAGGGTAGGGGGAAACCCCTGCTCTATAACAAATAGGAAAGCTGGTAGCCTTAAAGAGCCACATAATAATAAAACTAAAGTCACTCAGAGTGATCCAGGGAGAGCTCTAATATGTTTACAAACAGCAAACTCAGCAAATCTGTGCGTTTGGCGTTAGCATTCGGTGCTGCGTCTACGTTAGCATTTGCGGGCGGTGTTAACGCCCAAGAAAACGAAGAAGAAGAGGAAGAACAAGCTCGTAGCGAACGTCCCGAGCGCATTCAAATCGTAGGTTCTCGTATTCGCACTGATGGTTTAGATAGCGCTACACCAATCGATATCATCAGCACTGAAATTGCCACTGAACAGGGTTTAAACACTCTAGGTGAATTGTTGCGTACCTCTACTATCGCATCAGGTTCAGATCAGTTGATTTCAGCGCAATCAGTAGGTTTTGTAACCTCTGGTGGTGCCGGTGCAGAATCAATCTCAATGCGTGGTTTAGGTGCAAACCGTACTCTCGTATTATTAAACGGCCGTCGTGCCGGGCCTGCAGGTACTCGTGGTCAAATCTCTGCATTTGATATGAACGCATTACCTGTTTCAGCTGTAGAACGTGTAGAAATCCTGAAAGATGGTGCTTCTTCACTATACGGTTCAGACGCGGTAGCGGGTGTAATTAACATTATCACTAAGCGCGGCGAAGATAAAAACATCAACGTTAACTTAAGCCAGCCTTTCGAATCAGGCGGCGAAACCGCGCGCGTTAACGGTACCTATGGTTCAACGTTTGATCGTGGTTCTTACCGAGTAGTTGCCGATTATAACTACAACTCAGGCCTAAAACGCGGCGATCGTGACCACTTCGGTTGTCCAACACGTTACTACTTTCATCAAGTAGATGGCGTTGCCGGCGATAGAGCCGATCCAATTGATCCGCGAACAGGGCAATATCATTGCAACGATACCGGCTTCGGATTGTGGGTAAATGCTGCTGGTGGCCGGTTACAATTCGATCGTGATGGCTTTGGTTTCCCGCAAGCAGGCCTTGCTGGCGCCGCTGATCCTTCCTATAGCCACCCGTTTGTGCAAACAGCGCCAGATGGCTGGTATTGGGCTGGTCATTCAGTAGAAACCGATGGTTGGTATGATAACTCATCTGATTTGCATAAGAATCGAACCATGATTCCGGAAACAACGGTGTGGTCGATTTACACGCAAGCGGATTACGATTTAACTAATAATATATCCGCCTATGCAGAGTTCATGCATAGCCAACGGAACACTAAAATTGACAACGTGCGTCAGTTCTGGACATCTAACCCAGGCCTAGCGTCGTTTATTCCAATTAATACCTTACCAGGTTGGGAAGCAACTAACCCAGCATTCGGTGTTATGCCAGTAGCTCTTACTGACCACTTCAGCAGCGATACTACGGTAGATTACAGCCGTTTCGTGGCTGGTTTAGAAGGTGCTCTTGGTTATTGGAACTGGGATATTTCATGGCAGCGTTCGCTCAACCGTGGCGAATATGAAAACGAAATCATCTTCCAAGATTCAATGATCATGGCGCATCAAGCATTACTTGGTATGCGTGAGTGTGGGCCGGGTGAAGTAACTGAATTTTCGCAGAAACAATGTGTGCAGTTAAACTGGTTCACTGATGGTCACCTTTCTGGTACTGATTATGGAGATGCGCAAGCAGATTTCATTTTCGGTAACGATATTGGCCGTACAATCTATAAGCAAGACACAGTGGATGCCTATATCACTGGTGATGTATTTGATTTACCGGCTGGTCCACTCGCAACTGCAATTGGTGTTTCCTATCAAACAGATGAAATCCAAGATACTCCGGGTTTTCACACCTTAAATGGTAACTCATGGGGCTTGAGTTCTGCTGGTATTACAGCGGGGCGGCAAACAACCAAGGCAGCGTATGCGGAAGTTCAAGCACCGTTAGTGCGTGATTGGTTCTTGATGGAAGCTCTGGATATAACCGCTTCTGCGCGTTACACCGATGTAAATACTTATGGTAGCGGTGAAACCTATAAGATTAGTGCCAACTGGACAATTGGTGGTGGTTTCCGTGTGCGTGCTTCCAGAGGTACTTCATTCCGAACTCCAGCGTTGTTTGAATTGTTCCTTGAAGGGCAAACTAGCTTCGCAGGTCAGTTAAATGACCCTTGTGTAAACTGGATTGAATCTACCAGTGATTTCTTGCGTACTAACTGTGCTGCAGCTGGTGTGCCAGAAAGTTATACCGCAGCGGTTGGTGGTTCTATGACCATCGTAACTGGTGGCGGCGCAGGTGTGCTAGATGCTGAAACTTCTACTTCTGAAGGTATTGGCTTAGTGTACTCTAGCCCGGAAAATGCATTTGCCTTCTCGATAGATTATTACGATGTAACCATTCGTGATCAAATCTCTAACGTTGGTGGTGGTAGTGTACTCAGCCGTTGTTACCTAACTGAAAATGGTATTGAGAACGAACCGTTCTGCCGGCAAATTGATCGCCGTACGGGTAACGAAGGGAACAACTTCGATTGGGGTGTAGATACTGTTCGTGGAGGTTATTTGAACACTTCAGAGCAGCGTGTACGCGGAACAGATTGGGTAGCGAGCTACCAAACTGAATCACCAATCGGTCACTTACGTTTCCGTTTAAGCCACACAGCTACTATCGAGCGGTTCTTCAAGCAGTTTGATGATAGTGTTCCAACTCAGTTCACTGGCCGTTTAGGCAACCCGAAACATTCAGGAACCTTCAACACCACGTTAACCCGTGATGATTGGAGATTTAACTGGAACATTCGTTATGTTGGTTCTGTATCGAACTATCCTTTCTACACCAGAGGAAACTTAATTACCTATCGTGGTACCGACTATGCGTTCTCGGCAGCAGCGGGAAGCTACTTCATGCACGCAGTATCGGTGAATAAAGCGCTGGGTGACTTTGATGTAACTCTAGGTATTTCTAACGTGTTCGATCGTATTCCACCGCAGGTTTCTCCTGCAGCAGCAAGCACTGCGGGTAACACTGCATTGTTCGCATCACAATACGAGTTGTTAGGACGCCGTGCATTCTTGAACGCTTCATACTCTTTCTAAGTTAAGATAATTAGAAAGATTCGAGGTTAACAACTAGGCACAAAATATAAACACCGGCTAGCAATAGCTGGTGTTTTTTTATTGGAAATAGTGAACATCAATGTAAATAATCGCGGAAATAAAGGCTTACCGCGGATTAAATTTGCGCTTTACATAGAATTAACATTATTATGAGGTACTAGCGTTAAAGTTAGATCGAATGCTGATAATAAAAACAGCACAATAAGCACCTTGGGAGCACACTCATGTTTACGAATAATAAGCTAAGCAAATCAATTCGTTTGGCGCTGGCATTTGGTGCCGCGTCAACGTTAGCGTTTGCTGGTGCAGCCACTGCACAAGACGAAAATGAAGAAGAAGAGGAAGCGCGCTCAGAACGGCCCGAGCGTATTCAAGTTGTTGGTTCGCGGATTCGCACGGATGGTTTAGACAACGCTACACCAATCGATATTATTAGCGCGGAGATCGCAACAGAGCAGGGCCTTAACACGCTTGGCGAGTTGCTGCGTACCGCTACGGTAGCATCGGGTTCAAACCAGCTCATTTCTGCAATGTCAGTTGGCTCCGTTACTGCCGGTGGTGCAGGTGCAGAATCAATATCAATGCGTGGTTTAGGCTCTAACCGTACATTGGTATTGTTAAACGGCCGACGTGCAGGCCCTGCGGGTACCCGTGGCCAAGTAGCCGCTTTTGATATGAATGCCTTACCCGTATCTGCTGTTGAGCGAGTTGAAATCTTAAAAGATGGTGCATCTTCACTGTATGGTTCAGATGCGGTTGCCGGTGTAATTAATATTATTACCAAACGTGGCGATGAATCATCGATTAACGTGAGTGCAAACCAGCCGCTAGAAAGTGGTGGTGAAACCTTCCGTATCAACGGTACTTGGGGTAAATCATTCGATCGCGGTTCAATCCGTGCGGTAGCAGATTATAATCTGCAAACTGAATTACAACGCGGTGATCGCGATCACTTTAAATGTGGCCAACGCTACGTTTTTAGCCCAGAAACGGGTGAGCAAGTAGATCCAATCGATCCGCGTACTGGTAACTTCCATTGTAACGATTTGCCTTATGGTATGTGGTTATGGAACGCGGGAGCGCCGAACTACACCTCACTAATTACGGGTTTTGACCACACTGGTTATTTCGCTAATAATCCTATTCCAGGCTATGAGCAAACACAGCCTGGTGATATTGCTGCACCTGAAGGCTGGTATCCTATGGGGTATAGCCGTGAATCAGATGGTTGGTTAAATTCAACACATCCGTTCCAAGAAATTCAAACCATGATTCCAGAAACGGAAGTAACCTCTGTTTATTTCCAAGGGGATTATGATTTAACGAATAATGTGTCTATGTATGGTGAATTACTGCATAGCCGCCGCGTAACCACGATCAATAGCTATCGCCAATTCTGGGAACCCTTTATTCCTGCATGGATTGGTTTGGTTGATGGCTGGGATGGTTTTGTTTTCCTCGATCCAACTGCGGTTACTGATCACTCAGGTTCTGAAACCACCATTGATTATTCACGCGCTGTTATCGGTTTTGAAGGTGCGATTGGTTACTGGAACTGGGATGTTTCCTATCAACGTTCAGTGAACCGTGGTGAATACCGCCAAAAGGTTATTCTTCGCGATTCGTTGGAAATGGCATCAGACGCGATTTGGGGCGACCCATGTGAAGGTGAATTCTCACCAATTTCGAATCGCCCATGCTACGCGATTGATTTCTTCACCCCAGAATATATCTTTGGTGATTTCGACCAAGGTACCCGTGATTTCTTGTTTGATAATGAGATGGGCAAAACCATCTACAAGCAAGATACCCTTGATGCCTACATGACCGGCGATTTGTTTGATTTACCAGCTGGTACATTAGCCACGGCGTTTGGTGTTTCGTATCAAACAGACGAAATCCAAGATACTCCAGGTGACGTAACCTTAGCAGGAAACTCGTGGGGCATGACAAGTTCTGGTATTACTGCAGGTAAATCAAATACCAAAGCAGTGTACGCGGAAATTCAAGCACCGTTGATTCGTGATGTGCGTTTTATTGAAGCGTTAGATTTAACTGCTTCTGCGCGTTACACCGATGTTTCTACATACGGTTCCGGAGAAACATATAAGGTAAGCGCTAATTGGACCATTGGGAACGGCTTCCGAGTTCGTGCTTCGCGTGGCACCTCGTTTCGTTCACCGGCATTGTTTGAACTATTCTTAGAGAATCAAACAGGCTTTTTCTCGCAAACTCAAGATCCATGCTGGAACTGGGGCGAACGTTTTGATGCAGGTACTTTGAATCCGATTGTTGCTGCAAACTGTGCGGCGGATGGAATTCCGGAAGATTACGCACTGAACTTTGGTTCCGCGACATCGGTTAGTGGTGGTGGTGCAGGCTTACTTGAAGCCGAAACTTCAGTATCGGAAGGGATTGGTTTAGTGTGGTCTTCAGCAGACAATCGCTTTGCTAGTTCTGTTGATTACTATGATGTAACCATTCGTGATCAAATCAGTAATGTGGGTGGCGGTAACATTCTCTCGTTATGCTATAACTCAGAGAACTTTGCAACTGAGCCGTTCTGCGATCAGTTCGATCGTAACGATGGTGAAGCGGGTAACTTCAATATCATCGAAGTTCGTGGTGGTTACGTGAACGTTGCTGAACAGCGTATTCGTGGTGCTGATTTCGTATTCACTTACATGGATGAAACGCCATTTGGTGGTGTACGTGTGCGTTTAGATCACACTGTGCAGTTTGAACGCTCATTCTTACAGTTCCCAACTAGTACAGCGATTGAATCAACTGGTCGGTTGGGGAATCCGAAACACTCAGGTACGTTGAACATCGGGTTAACCCGTGATTCGTGGCGTTATAACTACGCGATTCGCTATACCGGTAAGGTGTCTAATGATCACCTATACAACAACGGCGCATTTGGTACCTATCGTGGTGAGGAAGTACGTTTTGTGGCTTCTGCTCCAACTACGCTATACCATACCTTCTCGTTGAATAAAGAGTTTAATACCGGTATCGATCTTACTTTAGGTGTGAACAACTTATTTGATAAGAAGCCACCTAAAGCTAGCCCAAGCCGAGCGGCAACTGTTGGTAATGCAATGCTTTACTCTCAGTATGATCAGCTTGGTCGCCGTATCTTTATGAACCTAGGTTACACGTTCTAAAAGACACTCAAGGCAATACGCGAAAACCCCAGTAACTTTGGTTGCTGGGGTTTTTTTATTGGGAGGCCATCAATAGGCGTTTCAATTGGAGGTTATAATAACAAATGCTTCTGCACCTAGAGCCAGCTATAGCTCTAATAGGTAGTTTGCAAGCGCTTTAAGGATAGCCATTTTCTGAGGGTTGTTCTGGTGAGCTTCGGCTAGCTGCTCAATCTTTAACATATATTCATCGCTACTTAAAAAACCGTCCTCGCCAAGTATTAAACGATTCCGGCAATGCTGCCGCCAACGATGCATTTCTGCTGGGCTAAGCGTGTGCGGGAAATTGCGTGCGCGATAGCGGAATAACAAAATGGGCAACCGTGTGTCATCCCAAGGCAGGTTGATATCCGCCAGTGCTTCCGGATTTGCTTCGCGAATCATGCGGGCATGGGTGCGTGCTTGTTGGCTAAGAAAGCCACCTGAATACAGAGCTAAATCGGTATCGATGCTGCGTTCGTGCTGGTGTTCATCGGTTTGCGCTGGTGTGCTACTGGCGTCCCGTACCATTACGGATAATAGATGCTCACGCAGCGCAGCATTGTTAGCTAACATATTGCGGTAATTCTCCGCTGCATTAACATCAATGCCAGCCAATACAGCTTGTTCTGCGGCTAAGGTTTTTTCTGGCGCAAGAAAAGGGCATTGATTTAAGGTGATGGTAATGAGGCCAGGCCTTTCTCCGGTAAGTTCATCTTTACGTTGATACAATAACTCGCGGATATTTTCAGCGGTAATATCACGCCATTGCTCTGGATTGGTATCCAGCCGCCACGCTATCAACTGATTGGCATTCTCTGGATGAAATGCGAGTGGGTAAACCCAGCGTACATAACGGTTTTCGGCGCCAAACATGCCACTAACATGAACCAACATAGTTTGATTTACTAGTGCGGTTTTTACTAATTCGATCAGTGCTTTTTTACTGCGAATTGTAAAGGTGTACTGATAAAGTTTTGGCTGCTGGGTTTTAATTTTCCGCGCCATTTCAATGCTGGCATATACATCCGCCATGGCATCATGCGCGTTGCTATGCTCGATACCGTTGGCTGGTGCAAGTTGATCAAGTTTTAAACTTACGCTGCCATCGGCATTTAAGGGCCACTCAATGCCTTCAGGGCGCAGTGCATAGGCGGCGCGCACTAGAGTAAGCAAATCCCAACGTGAATTATTATTCTCCCAACTATAGCCGTAGGGATCGTAAAAATTACGATAAAATAGAAAGCGGCTCATCTCATCGTCATAACGAATGTTATTGTAACCAACAATAGTAGTATCCGCCTGGCTGAACTCTGCGTGAATAAGGCGAGCTAATTCGCACTCGGGCACGCCCCGTTGATTCGCGGTTTGTGGCGTAATGCCAGTAATTAAGCAAGCTTCAGGGTGCGGGAGATAATCGGGTGCGAGTTGGCAATAGATTTCCAAAGGCTTACCAATAATCTGCAAATCCCGATCAGTGCGGATGCCTGCAAATTGCATTGGCCGATCGGCGCGCGGATTTACACCACCGGCTTCATAATCGTGCCAATAAATTGAGGGGCTAGGCATGGCGAGAATTCTCTCATAGTTTAAACTGAAGATAACAGCATATCATCGCTAGGGGCTTGTATGCGAGCCGCAAGCATGGTGATAATAGGGTAATAATTTTAATCATAATGTGTTGGTAGTACTGTTGAATACCTTCGAGCTTTGCGCTGTATGTGTTCACTCGTTTTAAAATTCTAATAATACTCAGAGGATACTATGCCAGTAAATACGCCAGGTAAGCCATATATTAATCATCAATCGAATAGTGCTGAAACTAAGGCATCGCGCCGCTCTGCAAAGCGGTGGCTACTGCCTTTACTAGTAGGCGCGAGCAGTATCGGTTTGTTGGCATGTGGTGGGGCACCGGATCCAGCCGAGCAGTTCAATTTTTCGGAAACCCCAATAGCGATAGCCATTCATGGTGGCGCGGGAACCATTACGCGTGAAAGCATGAGCCCTGAGCGCGAAGCGCAGTTTCAAGCCGCACTAGAAGAGGCCCTTGCTGCTGGCTATGCTGTGTTAGAAACGGGCGGCTCTAGTGTTGATGCGGTAATTGCAGCCATTGAACTGATGGAAGAGAACCCACTGTTTAACGCTGGCCGTGGCGCGGTGTATACCTATGAGGGTACTCATGAGCTAGATGCGTCGATTATGCATGGTGCAACTCGCGAAGCTGGTGCGATAGCCGGTGTAACACGGATTCAGAACCCGATTAAAGCGGCGCGTGCGGTAATGGAAAACTCTCGGCATGTATTGTTAAGCGGCACTGGTGCTGAAACGTTTGCGCGGGAACAAGATTTAGCCATGGTGCATAACAGTTATTTCAATACAGAACATCGTTTTGAGCAATTGCAGCGTGCGCGGGAAAATATGCAAATGAATGCAACCTTACCTGTACATGAAGCTTATGCCAGTGTGAACTGGGACCCAGCCTTCAATATGGGTACAGTAGGTGCCGTGGCGCTCGATGTAGAGGGTAATATTGTTGCCGGAACCTCTACCGGTGGTATGACCGCGAAACAATATGGCCGTATTGGTGATTCACCCATTATTGGCGCCGGCACATGGGCCGATAACGAAAGTTGTGCGGTTTCAGCTACCGGCCATGGTGAATACTTTATTCGCTATCAAGTGGCAGCTGATATCTGTAGCCGTGTAAAATATCTAGGTGAAAGCATCGAGCAAGCAGGTGCCTACGTGATTCATGAAGTGTTGATGCCAATTGGCGGTACCGGTGGAGTAATTATTCTTGATGCAGCGGGTAACGTAAGCATGCCATTTAACACTGAGGGTATGTACCGCGGCGCAAAAACTAGCGCAAACGGCATGGAAATTGGAATCTACAAGTAACAGGAGTAATCCCTATGCGGTCGATTAAAATTTGTGATTATATGAATCGTCATCCGCTGAAATTTAAGCGGGAAATGCCTATTGAAGAGGCTGTAGAACTGTTGGTAGCCGCAAACCAAAGTGGTGGGCCGGTGGTTGATGATAATAAGCAAGTAATCGGCTTTTTATCGGAGCAAGATTGCTTGGTGAAAATGCTCAAAGATACCTATCACAATGAGCAATCGGCAACGGTTGAAGATTGTATGAGTGCGCAAGTGCTTACCGTGAATATGGATATGGCGATAGTGGATTTAGCCCAAAGCTTGGGTTCTGATAAGCCGAAGGTTTACCCTGTAGTAGATTATGAACAGCAGCTTGTGGGCGTAATCAGCCGTACCGATGTATTGCGTGCTATTGATTTGCATCATCGTGATGGCCACGGCATGCGATAATCTGCGCTGCAACTGTTTTATAGGTTCGCAGAGGGCCGCTAGGTTTGCTAAACTTAGCGGCCTTTTTCATTGTTGTTAACCGATTGGTTAGGAAGTAGTTTCCCGTTATGGTTGAAGTTTCAAAACGCATCATAAAATATCCTGAGCAGCTGCCAGTAGTTGCTGAAAAAGCACGAATTATGCGGGCTATTAGCGAGCACCAAGTGATTGTGTTGGCGGGTGAAACAGGCTCGGGGAAAACTACTCAGTTACCAAAAATGTTGCTGGAAATGGGCTATGCCGAGCATGGCATGATTGGCCATACGCAACCCCGCAGGCTTGCTGCTCGTTCTGTAGCGAACCGGATTGCCGAAGAGCTAGAAGAGCCGCTAGGGAAAACCGTAGGTTTCAAGATCCGCTTTCAAGATACAGCCTCAGCCGAAACCTCTATTAAACTGATGACCGATGGTATTTTGCTAGCCGAACTGCAACGGGACCGGCTGCTGAAGAAGTATTCTGCCATTATTATTGATGAGGCCCACGAGCGTTCGCTGAATATTGATTTTTTATTGGGTGTGTTACGGCAGTTAATTGATAAACGCCCCGATTTGAAAGTAATTATTACTTCCGCAACCATTGAAACAGAGCGCTTTTCGCAGCACTTTAAGGATGCACCGGTAATTGAAGTATCAGGGCGCACTTTTCCGGTGGAAGTGCGTTATCAACCACCGCTAGATGATGATAATGATCTCGATGTATTGCAGGGTATTTGTGATGCTGCAAGCACATTAGTTCGGCAAGGCCCTGGCGATATCTTGGTGTTCTTAAGTGGCGAACGGGAAATTCGCGATGCTGCAGATGCATTGCAAGATACGTTTCGCGAACATCGGGAGCAGGTAGAAATTGTTCCCTTGTATGCTCGCCTTTCGGCGAGTGAGCAAAACCGTATTTTCCAGCCTCATCAAGGGCGGCGCATTGTACTGGCGACTAACGTAGCGGAAACTTCATTAACGGTTCCCGGCATACGTTATGTAATAGACCCGGGTAGTGCGCGTATTTCTCGTTACAGTTACCGCACCAAGGTGCAACGCTTACCAATTGAGCCAATATCACAAGCGAGTGCTAATCAGCGTGCCGGGCGTTGCGGGCGCCTTGGGCCGGGTATTTGTGTGCGCTTGTATAGCGAAGATGATTTCCTTAATCGCCCGGAGTTTACGGATCCGGAAATTCTGCGCACAAATTTAGCTTCTGTGGTGCTGCAGATGGCAACATTAAAGCTAGGTGATATTCGTAAGTTTCCGTTTTTACAGCGTCCGGATGAGCGCTTTATTAACGATGGTATTCGCTTACTAGAAGAGCTTGGCGCCATGCAGAAGATGGCCAAGCGCCAACCGCCGAAGCTAACTGCTATTGGCCGCGCGCTCGGTAGGCTGCCAGTAGATCCACGATTGGGCCGCATGGTGCTGGCTGCCGAGCAATTCAGTAGTGTGCGGGAAATACTAATTATTGTGGCAGGGCTAAGTATCCAAGATCCGCGAGAGCGCCCCCATGATAAACAGCAAAAGGCAGATGAGCTGCACAAGCGCTTTTTAGATAACGATTCTGATTTCTTGGGTTATTTGAATCTCTGGAATTATGTACAAGCACAGCAGCAAGAGTTAAGTGGTAATCAATTTCGCAAACGCTGTAAGCAGGAACTAATTCACTATTTGCGCGTTCGCGAGTGGCAAGATGTGTATACCCAGTTACGGCAAAGTGTACGCGAAATGGGTATCCGCATTAATGATGAACCTGCAGATTATGCTGCGATTCACCGCGCATTGTTATCTGGCTTACTTTCTCATATCGGTAATAAGGATGAAAAGCACCAGTATGTTGGTGCACGGCAAAGCCGTTTCTTTATTTTTCCTGGTTCGGCATTGTTTAGTGCCAAACCGAAATGGATTATTGCCGCAGAACTTGTAGAAACCACTCGGCTGTATGGCCGCTATGTGGCAAAAATAGACGTAGAGTGGATAGAAGCTGCCGCTGAGCATCTACTGAAGCGAAATTATCACGAGCCTCGTTTCTCGAAGAAGCAGGGCGCAGTGATCGCTACTGAACAGGTTACCTTGTTTGGCTTGCTGATTGTTGCCGGGCGTAATGTGCAATATGGCCGTATAGATGCAGTGGAAGCGCGGCGTATTTTTATTCGTGAAGGGTTGGTAAATGCGCAGCTGCGGCAAATATTGCCCTTTATGCGCGCGAATAGCGCGTTAATTGAGGCGGTGCGTGAATTGGAAGATAAATCACGCCGGCGTGATATCTTGATTGATGAAGAGGCATTGTTCGCGGCATACGATGAGGACCTGCCGGAAAACATTTTTGATGAACGCAGCCTTAAGCATTGGTGGCAGCGTGAGCGTAAAGTGAACCCACAAGTGCTCTGTTTCTCGCGCGAGCAACTAATGCAACAAGATGCCAGCCATATTACTGCTGCGGATTACCCTGATGAGTGGGTGCAAGGGCGTTTACGTTTACCCCTGAGCTATGTGTTTGAACCGAACGATGTTGATGATGGTGTTTCCGTAGACATTCCATTGCCGGTGCTGAATCAAGTACAGAACGTTGGCTTTGATTGGCAAATTCCTGCGTTACGAGAAGATTTAGTGGTAGCACTCATTAAAAGCCTACCCAAGCCAATACGGCGTAATTTTGTGCCGGCACCAAACTACGCACGAGCCTTTCTAGAAGCGGTTAATACCAATGAGATTGCGGGTGATGTGCCGTTGTTGCAGGTATTAACCAGTAAATTAAAGCGCATGACGGGTGTAGAGATTCCAGCCAACGCATGGAACCTATCTGGTTTGCCAGTACATGTGCAAATGAACTTCCGGGTGCTTGATGAACATCACAAGGTGATTGCGCGAGGCCGCAATTTGAAGGAAGTGCAGCAACTTGTGCAACCTAAGCTAACGGCAACATTGAAAGAAACCGCAGGTGAGAGCATTGAACAGGAAGGGCTTACGGATTGGACCTTTGGTAATGCACCGCAAGCTGTAGAAAAGCGTACAGGACGGTTTTCGATTCAGGCGTTTCCCGCCTTAAAAGATGAGGGTAAAACCGTAGCGATTCGCGTATTTGATAGCGCCCTAGAAGCGGAGAACGCAAACCGCGCAGGGCTGCGTAAGTTAGTGATGTTGCAAATTCCTTCGCCAGTAAATTACCTACGAGAAAAATTACCAAATAAAGCGAAGCTCGCGCTCTACTTTAACCCCTGGGGCAAAGTAGAAGCTCTGATTGAAGATTGCATGTATGCGGCCATTGATGCCCTTACCGAACAGTTTACGGGTGGCAAACTGCCAGCAATAGAAGCTGAGTTCCGAGAGTTAACTAATCAAGTGCGGGCTGAGTTAAATGATCAAACGTTACAGATAGCCCAGCAAGTAGAGCGCTGCCTAGTTCTTAGCCAACAGATACAAAAATTATTGAAGGGGAAAATACCTTTAGCTTTGGCGCAATCATATAATGATGTAAAAGCGCATTTGCACCGGTTGGTATACCCAGGATTTGTCAGTTATTTTGGTGCTAAACGCCTAGATGATGCGGAGCGGTATTTAAAAGCACTACTACAACGAACAGAAAAGCTACCGGTAGACCCCACCAAAGATCGGGTGCGCAGTTTAGTGTTTGAGAAGCTCGAGACACGTTGGCAGGAACTTTATAAAAAGGTACCAAAAGGAGATCGGCCACCCGTTGAGCTAGATGAATTCCGTTGGTATTTAGAGGAGTTTCGGGTGTCTACTTTTGCCCAGCAGTTGGGCACCAAGTTCCCTGTATCTGAGCAGCGGCTGAAGCAACGATTAGAAGAAATCGAGAAAACGTTGCATTAACCGCTGCCGAACAGGCAAAAATTACGCGTATAAGCCTAAATGCTCCTTAGCATGGGCTTCAAATTCGGTGCAGCCGCCAACGTGGAGCTCATCAACGAATACTTGCGGTACGGTCATTACTGGCTTACCGATTGTTTTTTCCAAATCCGCTTTGGTAATGCCTTCTTCTTGCATATCCACGTAACGGTATTCAAAATCATCGCGCTTGCTTGATAACTGTTTCGCAATTTGTACAGCACGCACACAGAATGGGCAGCCAGGGCGACCAAAAATTACCGTTAACATATTACTCTCCTAGATTTTAGTACCGTTATGAGTGGGGAAAATTTGGCGTGCATTATGCCAGATATATTGGCGCTGTGAAAATCAGTATTTACGATGTAGCTGTTCTGATAAAACGATTGCTCGCATAGTGCCAGCATAAGCTAGGAATAGTGCGGGTAGGGTGGTAGCAGTAATGATAAGAACGTGCTTTCACTAGTGCTCAATAACGATATCGCTATCGGCTTGGCATACGCAAGGTAGGATATCACCTTGCCGAATATATGCGAGGGGCTCAGTGGTATAGCGAACCGTGCCACTAATTAGTTTAGTTCGGCAAGCGCCACAAAAACCATTTCTACAATGAAAACGCGGCTCTACACCTGCTTGTTCAATAGTTTCAAGTAAAGAGGCCGGGGCATCTGCCTCGACCTCTACGTGTATCACTTGATTGATGGTTATTTTGCAGCTGGCCATGTGATCAGAGATCGAAATCTCCGAAATCATCTACGCTTACTTGGCTGTCAATCTGGCCTACTAAGTAAGAACTGATTTCAGCTTCTTGTGGCGCAACCTGCACGTTATCCGACACTAAGTATTTATTCATCCACGGTAACGGATTACTTTTCTGATCAAAGGCACTTTCAAAGCCGATGGCTTGCATGCGTAGGTTGGCGATATATTCCACATACTGGCAAAGGATTTGCTCATTCAAACCAATCATAGAACCATGCTGGAATAGGTATTTAGCCCATTCTTTTTCTTGCTGCACGGCTTTTAGGAAAATTTCTCGCGCTTCTTCTCTGCACTCTTCGGCAATTTCTTTCATTTCCGGATCATCTTCACCGTATTGCCACAAATTAATGATGTGCTGGGTAGATGTTAAGTGCAAATTCTCATCGCGAGCGATAAGGCGAATGATTTTCGCATTACCTTCCATTAACTCACGCTCAGCGAACGCAAACGAGCAAGCGAAACTTACGTAAAAACGAATTGCTTCTAGTGCATTTACCGAGTTAATGCACAAGAACAGTTTTTTCTTAAGTTCGCGAATCGTTATGTTGAAGGTTTCTTCACCCACGGTGATTACGCCTTCGCCATGAATTTGCCAAAGTTGCGTATGCAGAATCAAATCATCGTAATATTTAGAAATATCAACCGCCCGCTTTTGAATTTCTTCATTCACTACGATGTCGTCAAACACATGGCTTGGATCAGTGAATAAGTTGCGCAAAATGTGCGTGTATGAGCGTGAATGTATTGTTTCTGAAAAAGCCCAGGTTTCAATCCATGTTTCTAATTCAGGTAATGAAACGATGGGCAGCAATGCAACGTTTGGGCTGCGGCCTTGCACTGAATCTAATAACGTTTGATATTTCAGGTTTGAAATAAAAACATGTTTTTCGCTATCAGAAACCTTCTGAAAATCTACCCGATCGCGGCTTACATCTACTTCTTCTGGACGCCAGAAAAAACTGAGCTGCTTTTCAATAAGCTTTTCAAAAATAGGGTGGCGCTGTTGATCATAGCGCGCCACATTTACCGTGTTACCAAAAAACATTGGTTCACCCTGTGGGTTCACGGCGTGCTGACTAAACGTTGAATATCGCATCTTAATTCATGTGCTCCCTAAAAAAACCTAGATTTTGCAAGCACCACCGGCGCAATCGTCATCATCTTCGATTACTGCGGTTACTACTTGATTCGTTTTCGCTTCGAGCTTTTTGCGTAAATCAGCCGGCATATCAGTTTGGCTATCGGAAGCACCATCACGGGTGTTGTGGTAGTACATCGTTTTTACGCCAAGTTTGTATGCGTATAACAAATCTTGTAGCAGCTGCTTCATGGGTACGCGGCCGCCTTCGAATTTATTCGGATCGTAGTTGGTGTTTGCAGAAATTGTTTGATCAACAAACTTCTGCATAATGCCAACGAGTTCGAGATAGCCTTTATTACTCGGAATCTGCCAAAGCAGTTCATATTGATCTTTCAATCGATCATACTCCGGAACTACTTGCTTCATTACACCATCTTTTGAAGATTTCACGCTTACATGGCCACGCGGTGGCTCGATGCCATTAGTAGCGTTAGAAATCTGCGATGAGGTTTCCGATGGCATTAACGCAGATAGGGTAGAGTTACGTAGCCCATGCTTCTGTACCGATTCGCGCAAAGCTTCCCAATCGTAATGGAGTGGCTCGTTGCACACCGCATCGAGATCTTTCTTATACGTATCGATGGGTAACACACCCTCTGAGTAGGTGGTTTCATTGAACTTAGGACACGCGCCTTGCTCTTTTGCTAATTCGTTAGAAGCTTTCATTAGGTAATATTGAATAGCTTCAAAGGTGCGATGAGTAAGGCCATTGGCGCTACCATCTGAGTAACGTACACCGTTTTTGGCAAGGTAATAGGCATAGTTGATTACGCCAATACCGAGCGTACGGCGAGCCATTGAAGCATTCATTGCTGCAGGCACAGGATAATCTTGATAATCGAGTAGGTTATCAAGCGCCCGCACGGCTAAATCGGCCCATTCTTCCAGATCATCTAATGATTCTAGTGCGCCAAGGTTGAATGCCGATAGCGTACATAAGGCAATTTCACCTTCTTCATCATTAATGTGCTGTAACGGCTTGGTTGGTAACGCGATCTCAAGGCACAAGTTGCTTTGCCTTACCGGCGCAAGCTTCGGATTAAATGGGCTGTGGTTGTTGGTATGATCCACATTCTGTAAATACATCCGGCCCGTACTAGCACGCTCTTGCATAAACAAGCTAAACAGCTCAATTGCTTTAATGCGTTTTTTGCGGATGCTTTCATCGGCTTCGTATTGCACGTATAAGCGCTCAAACTCGTCTTGGTCGGCAAAGAATGCATCGTATAAGCCAGGCACATCGCTGGGGCTGAATAAAGTAATGTACTGATCTTTTACCAAGCGCTGATACATGAGTTTATTGAATTGCACACCGTAATCTAGATGGCGCACACGGTTTTCTTCAACACCACGGTTGTTCTTTAACACCAGCAGTGATTCTACTTCTAAATGCCAGAGCGGATAGAACAGGGTAGCAGCGCCACCGCGAACTCCACCTTGTGAACAACTTTTTACTGCCGTTTGGAAATATTTAAAGAACGGAATGCACCCCGTGTGGAATGCTTCACCATTGCGAATTGGGCTACCAAGGGCGCGAATACGGCCAGCGTTGATACCGATACCAGCACGTTGCGATACATACTTCACGATAGCACTGGCCGTGGCATTAATAGAATCAAGGCTATCACCACACTCTATCAGTACACAGGAACTAAACTGACGAGTAGGGGTGCGCACACCGGACATAATTGGTGTGGGTAGTGAAATTTTGAACTGCGAGGTAGCATCGTAAAAACGACGAACATAATCCAACCGCTTTGCCGGTGGATATTTTGCAAACAAACATGCGGCTACCAAGATATATAAGAACTGTGCACTTTCATATACCACACCCGTAACGCGGTTTTGCACCAGATACTTACCTTCCAATTGCTTTACTGCTGCATATGAGAAGTTTAGATCACGGCTATGATCAAGGTAGGTGTTCAGCTCTTCTAGTTCGGCTTGGCTATAATCCTCGAGAATATGCTTGTCATAGCGATTCATACTTACCATTTTGGTAACATGATCGAACAGGTGCGGCGGTTCAAACTCGCCATAGGCTTTTTTGCGCAGATGGAAAATTGCCAAGCGTGCGGCAAGAAACTGATAATCAGGTACTTCTTCACTAATTAAATCAGCTGCAGCACGAATAATGGTTTCGTGAATATCGGCGGTTTTGATACCGTCATAAAATTGGATGCGAGATTTAAGCTCCACTTCTGAAACCGATACGTCTTTTAATCCCTCAGCCGCCCAGCTAATTACTCGGTGAATTTTCTCCAAGTCTAGAAGCTCGCGCTCGCCATTGCGCTTTGTTACGTAGATAGGTTGGTTCATGATGCCCTCGCAGGTTTCTTCTTATCACTATATATTGTGGTGAATTAGGTAAGGTGGAGTATTTTTACACAATATGTAGTGTTGCGTTAATTAACGCTATGCTAGTCATCAAAGTGCTTTTGATCAAGCAAGAAATTCACTGTTTCGGGGTTGAATTTTGGTAGATTTTGATAAGCACCAAGAGTGGCGCGCCTTTGCAGGTACATAGCAGGTACATAATTTTTTTGTCTTAAATAATTTGTTATGCAGCTGAGATGGAATATATAACAAATGGCACAGCAGTTGAGGACGCTAACTGTACCGTACAGCCGTTAATTTTCTCACCGAAAGGCCAATTTTGATGGGAATAGATTACCACAAATCCAATAATTGGCTCGGTTGGGCAATGGCAAAATCAGCGCGCCATGCCTGCACATCATCGTGCGCAGCAATGTACCCATAACTAGCTAGCACTGTGCGCATTCCCGCTCTGCGGCCAGCTTCAATATCGCGCTCTGCATCACCCACATACAAGGCATGTTGCGCCTCAATGGGATATTGATAATGAGCGCTCAGTAATGCGCAGGCATGCAACAAGGGCGCTGGATCGGGCTTAGCAACACTTAACGTATCGCCGCAAACCACTACAGGTAATCGTGCTAGAGCTGGGATTTCCCGCAATACTAGTTGTGTGTAAAGGGTAGGTTTATTGGTAACAATCGCCATTGGTATTTGTTGTTGGCTTAGCGTTTGTAGCAGTTCCTCAACCTCGGCAAACAGGGTGGTGTCTACACAAACTCGTTGTTCATAATAATCAAGAAACTGTTGCCGCAATTGGGTGCGGTTTAGCTCATTGTAATCATCCCCAAAACCTAATTTCAGTAGGCCATGTGAGCCATGTGATGCGTACGGGCGCAACTCGATAAGTTCTTTCAACGGCCGATTCGAATCGGCCAGAACACGATTGAGGGCATGGCCCAAATCGGGTGCTGTATCGAGGAGGGTGCCATCTAAATCAAATAGAATAGCGTTGGGGCGCTTACCTAACATATACACTTCTCCGTTACGGCTCATTAAATGGCCTATTTGGCAGCAGGGCGCTCACAAGCAACCAGATAGTTTACATCCAAGTTACGATCACTTACGAAGAATTGGTTCAGTAGCGGATTGAAGTGGATACCCGTAGCGGCAAGTTCTGTTAATCCTGCACTATTGGCCATGTGCATTAACTCCGCTGGGCGAATAAATTTACTCGCATCGTGAGTGCCCTGTGGTACCCATCGCAATACATATTCGGCGATATATACGCCCAGCAGTTTAGCTTTCAAAGTGCGATTCAAAGTAGAGAAAACAACCCGGCCGCCAGGTTTAACTAGGCTTGCGCAGGCGGCAATTACCGTACTTGGGTTGGGTACATGCTCGAGCATTTCCAAGCACGTAACGATATCGAATTGGCCAGCATGCTCGGCGGCAAACTCTTCCGCTGTGATTTGCTGATAATCGACATCCACACCACTATCCAACGCATGCAAACGGGCTACGCTAAGCGCATCTGGGCTCATATCAATACCCGTAACGTGAGCCCCAGCTTTTGCCATTGCTTCGCTTAATAAACCGCCACCACAGCCTACATCTAAAATTTTCCGCCCACTCAAACCAAGACCGTGTTGGTCAATAAATTGCAAGCGCAATGGGTTTATTTGATGGAGTGGCTTAAAATCGCCTTGGGGATCCCACCAACGTGATGCCATGGCATTAAACTTTTCGATTTCTGCAGGATCGACATTTTGCTGCATGTTTATCTTCCTTATGCTAAAACAAGGGGCTGCGAAGAGCGCACAATGATTTGTGGGTGCGCCTGTGGCGCTTTACTGGGTACCCAATACGATATTTTTATTGCCCATGTGAGTGGCTCGCAGTGTACCGAAACGAACACATGTAAACCAGTGTTAACTTGTGTTTTGTGTTCGTTTTGCAGTCGTCAACGGCAAGCTGCTATGGTATCCTGCAAAGTTGATTCAGTAAGGCGATTTACTCGAAAACTATAACGATATGAAGAGTACTTGTTAGGGAAAAAATATGAGCGATCTTGCCAAAGAAGTAATGCCGATTAATATCGAAGACGAACTAAAGAATTCGTACTTAGATTACGCCATGAGCGTTATCATCGGGCGAGCTTTACCTGATGTACGCGATGGTTTGAAGCCAGTGCATCGGCGCGTACTATTCGCAATGAATGTACTCGGGAATGATTTTAATAAGCCGTATAAAAAATCTGCTCGCGTAGTAGGTGATGTAATCGGTAAGTATCACCCACACGGTGATTCTGCAGTGTACGACACCATTGTTCGTATGGCGCAGCCATTCTCTCTTCGCTACATGCTTGCTGATGGCCAAGGTAACTTTGGTTCAGTGGATGGTGATTCAGCGGCGGCAATGCGTTACACCGAAGTACGGATGTCGAAAATTGCGCATCAATTATTGGCTGATTTAGAGAAAGAAACCGTTGATTTCGTGCCCAACTACGATGGCACCGAATTTATTCCGGAGGTGTTGCCAACCCGAATTCCAAACCTATTAGCGAACGGTTCTTCCGGTATCGCTGTTGGTATGGCAACCAATATCCCGCCGCATAACCTAACCGAAGTAATTAACGGTTGTTTAGCGATGGTGGATAATCCAGATATTCAACTTGAAGAGTTGATGGAGCATATTCCTGGCCCAGATTTCCCAACAGCCGGTATCTTATCCGGCCGCCAAGGCATTCTCGATGCATATCGCACCGGTAGAGGCCGAATTTACATTCGTGCACGCGCAGACGTGATTACCGATGAAAGCACTGGCCGCGATACAATTATCGTGCACGAAATTCCATATCAGGTGAATAAAGCCAAGCTGATTGAGAAAATCGCTGAACTAGTAAAAGAAAAACGCATTGAAGGTATTAGTGCGCTGCGTGATGAATCTGATAAAGATGGCATGCGTATTGTTATTGAAATGAAGCGCAATGAATCGGGTGAGGTGATGTTGAATCACCTGTACCAGCATACGCAAATGCAGGTAGCATTTGGCTTCAACATGGTTGCCCTTGATAAAGGCCAGCCGAAGCTGTTTTCCCTGCGTGAAATGTTGGAATGCTTCATTACTCACCGTCGTGAAGTAGTTACTCGCCGTACCGTGTTTGAGCTGCGTAAAGCACGTGAACGAGCGCATATTTTGGAAGGTTTAGCGGTAGCATTGGCGAACATCAACGAGATCATTGAAATGATCAAGCGTTCGCCATCACCAGCCGAAGCAAAAGCACAGCTAATTGCCCAAGGTTGGCAGCTCGGGGATGTGTCTATTATGCTAGAGCGCGCGGGGGTAGATGCTGCGCGGCCAGATTGGGTAGAAGAAGGCTTCGGTGTAATTGATGGCATTTATCATCTTACTGAAAACCAAGCGCAAGCCATTCTTGATTTACGGTTACATAAATTAACCGGCCTAGAACACGAAAAGATTCTTGATGAATATAAAGGCCTATTAGATGTAATCGCAGAGTTAATGCATATTTTGGCAAGTACAGAACGGTTGATGGAAGTAATTCGTGAAGAGCTTGTGCAAGCACAGGCTGAATTTGGCGATGAGCGCCGTACTGAAATTAGTAACGCTAGCCATGATATCAACATGGAAGATTTGATTGAGCAAGAAGATGTTGTAGTAACACTTTCTCATCAAGGCTACGTAAAATATCAATCTCTTACCGAATACGAAGCACAGAAGCGTGGTGGTAAAGGTAAAGCCGCTACGAAAATGAAAGATGAAGATTTCATTGAGCGCTTATTGGTTGCCAATACGCACGATATGATTCTCTGTTTTTCGAGCCGTGGCCGAGTGTATTGGATGAAAACATATAACCTTCCATATGCCAGCCGCGCCGCGCGTGGTAAGCCGATAGTGAACCTGCTGCCATTACAAGATGGTGAGCGGATTAATGCTATTCTGCCGATTGCAAACTTTGCAGACGATAAGTTTGTAGTTATGGCTACTCGTAACGGCACGGTGAAGAAAACACCATTGGTGGATTACTCGCGCCCACGTACCAGCGGTATTATTGCCCTGAACTTAGTAGAGGGTGATGAACTGATTGGTGTGGATATCACAGATGGTAGCAACGACATCATGTTGTTCTCAGATGCAGGTAAGGTAGTTCGCTTTAGTGAAGACCACTTGCGTTCTATGGGCCGCACAGCAACAGGCGTGCGCGGTATGCGGATTGCTGAAGAGCAGAAGATTGTATCGCTACTTATTCCACGTACGGAAGAGGGTGCTGTGCTTACCGTTACCGAAAATGGCTTCGGTAAACGTACTCCGCTTACCGAGTATCCAGCCAAAGGCCGTGCTACGAAAGGTGTGGTATCGATTAAGGTTTCCGAGCGAAATGGTGCGGTAGTGGGTGCTATGGAAGTAATTCCTGGTGAGCACTTAATGATTATCAGTAATCGTGGCACCTTAGTTCGTACGCGAGTAGATGAGGTATCTACCGTAGGCCGAAATACCCAAGGTGTGCGTTTGATTCGCACTGCAGATGATGAGTTTGTAGTAGGAATGGCGCGAGTTGCTGAAATTGAGGAAGAAGAGCTCGATGCAGAAGCAGCGGAGTTAGATGCTGATGCTGCAACCGATGCAGCAGATGCAACCGATAAGCAGGATTCTGGTGCGCCAGATTCTGGAGATGAAGGTGATGAAGTATAACTTCTCTGCGGGGCCGGCAATGTTGCCAGCTCCTGTTTTACAGAAAGCGCAACGCGAGTTAATAGATTGGCAAGGGTTGGGGATTTCTGTAATGGAAATCAGCCATCGTGATCCAATCTATGTGCAGATGACCGAGGAAGCAGAACAAGATTTACGTGATTTGCTGGCGATTCCAGATAATTACTCGGTTTTGTTTATGCATGGTGGTGGTCGTGGACAGTTTTCAGCTGTAGCGCAGAACATTGCTGCTCCTGATGCCACGGTAGATTACCTCAATTCCGGTATTTGGTCGGGCTACGCGATTCGCGAAGCAAAGAAGTATGTTGCCCAAGTTAACGAAGTGGCGCAGGTTGCGGAAACGCCTTTAGGTAAAGCCATCCCACCCGTTAGCGAATGGAATCTATCTAAGCATGCTGCCTATTTGCATTATTGCCCGAATGAAACGGTTGATGGCATCGCCCTACATGAAATCCCCGATGTGGCAGCGCCGCTAGTAGCGGATATGTCGTCGGTAATCCTCGCGGAACCAATTGATGTGTCGAAGTTTGGCATTATCTACGCGGGCGCGCAAAAGAATATCGGCCCTTCTGGTTTGGCTGTGGTGATCATTCGCAACGATTTGTTGGCAACCCAACAAGAGCGGGTGTGCACCGTTATGAATTATAAGGTGCAGGCCGCTGAGAAATCGATGTACAACACACCCAATACCTTCGCTTGGTACTTAGCCGCTGAAGTATTTAAATGGTTGAAAGCAGAGGGTGGTTTAGCGGCGATGCGTGAGTTAAATCTTGCGAAATCATCGCTATTATATGAATGTGTTGATAACTCAGCGTTTTATCGCAATACCATTGCACCTGCAAACCGTTCGATGATGAATATCCCATTCCAACTCAATGATAGCAATCTTGATGCACTGTTCTTGCAACAGGCGCGGGATGAAGGGTTGTTATCTTTGCAAGGACATCGCTTTGTTGGCGGCATGCGTGCAAGTATGTATAACGCAATGCCTGTTGCTGGCGCCCAAGCGCTAGTTGATTTTATGACCCGATTTGCCAACGAGCATAGTTAAGATTACTTGAGGAATTTTATGCAAGATTTTGATGCTGCAAGTTTAGCCTTACCTGGAATTCGATCTTTACAGCCTTATCAAGCCGGTAAGCCAATTGAAGAAGTAGAGCGTGAGTTGGGCATTAGTAACATTGTGAAGCTAGCTTCGAACGAAAACCCATTGGGTGTGAGCTCGAAAGTTCGTGATGCTTTAACTGAAAAAATCAATGGTTTAGCTCGTTACCCAGATGCCAATGGCTTTTATTTGAAAACAGCGATTGCAGAGAAGTTTGCGATTGATGCCAAGCAGATTACCCTTGGTAACGGCTCGAATGATGTGTTGGAACTGTTGGCGAGAACCTACGTAACAGATCAACATGAAGTGATTTTTTCTCAACATGCATTTGTAGTGTACCCCTTGGTAACAAAGGCAATTGGTGCTACGCCAGTAGCGGTGCCTGCAAAGAATTATGGCCATGATCTCGAGGCAATGTTGGCAGCCATAACAAGCCGCACGCGAATGATATTTGTTGCGAACCCAAATAATCCAACAGGCACCTTTTTAAGTAAACAAGCGTTGCAAGAATTTATTGCACAAGTACCGCGCAATGTTTTGGTGGTGCTTGATGAAGCTTACTATGAGTACGTACCCAGCAAAGAGCGCGCGCCGTCGTTTGCTTGGATCGAAGAGTATCCGAATTTGGTTGTTTCGCGCACCTTTTCTAAAGCATATGGCTTAGCAGGTTTGCGCGCTGGCTACGCGGTTTCGCATCCAGCAGTTGCTGATTTAATGAACCGTATTCGGCAACCGTTTAATATGAATGAACTAGCGCTAACTGCAGCAATGGCAGCGTTGCAAGACGAAGAGTTCTTGGCGCGTTCAGTGCAGGTAAATGCCGAAGGAATGGCGCAAATTACTACTTTTTGTGATGCGCATGGCCTTAGTTATATCCCTTCTTACGGTAACTTTGTAACCATTAAGGTAGGTAATAACGCCGCTGAAATATACCAACAGCTGTTGCACAAGGGCGTTATCGTGCGGCCAGTAGCTGGCTATGAACTGCCAGAACATTTGCGGGTAAGTATTGGCACTGCAGAAGAAAATGACGCGTTCTGCCGAGCTTATAGCGAGATTCTAGATCAATAGCGGGGCATATGAGTAGTGGCCGAAAACAGTAAACATGATGTACTGCAATTAACTTATGCCCCACAGGCGCGCGGGGATGTAGCTGTTCCTGGTTCGAAAAGCATTGCCAATCGCGCGCTGCTATTGGCCGCTTTAGCGGAAGGCACTACCGTACTTGAGCATATGCTCGATAGCGATGATACCAAGCGTATGCGCGAAGCACTTACTGCGCTGGGCGTTGGTATCAGTAGCATTGATAACAGCAAGGGCGCAACGCTAGAAGTAACTGGCGTAGGGGGTTTGTTTACTGC
>NZ_JBLRWZ010000003.1:0-116166 GCF_047920995.1 Aliidiomarina sp. | reverse complement strand
GCGGTTAATCTATACTGAACACGTATATCGCCAAACTATATTGCAAATAAGGGGAGGCTATGCCTCCCCTTATTTGCTTATAATCGATAGCAACAAACGCGGAGATAGTGATGAGCAAACAATCCCCTACACTTTTGGCAGTAAGTATCGCAAGCATGTTGCTCTGCGTTGCGCCATATTCCTGGGCGAGTGATTCAGGAAGTAACTTCGATTTTGACATCAAGCTTGGTATTGCTGGCGAGTACAACAGCAACGTAACGGTAAGTGAGATTGATACCTCGGTTGATGAGGCAGATATGGCCACAGTGCTGGATTTTAGTATTCATGCATATTGGCAGCCAGCTGAATCATGGAATCTGGATTTTGGCTATCAGCTTACGGATCGTCGTTATCGAGATTATGGCGAGTTCGATCTCATGCTGCATTTGTTATTCGCCGATGTAAGTTACGATTTCGATGTATATACCCTTGGTGGCAATTACTATTATGCCGATGCAACGCTTGGTGGTAACTCATTTCTGAGCCTGAATCAGTATTCCATTTACGCTGCTCGCATGATTGGTGATGCGGTGTATTTACGTGGGGCATACAACCAAGCTGAAAAATCGCTGGCGGCATTCCCAGAACGTGATGCAGATACTCAAGGATTCTCTGTAGATGCGTTTTACTTTTTTAATGCCGGCAAAAGCTTCCTGCTTTTCGGTGGTAATTTCGATGATGAAAAAGCGCGTTCGGATATGTTCTCTTACAAGGGGAGCACGCTAAGATTACGCTATTCACACCGGTTTACCTGGCTTAATCAAGATGCGCGATTCCAGGTAGGTTATCGAATTCACGAGCGTGATTATCGCGGCAATGCATTAGGGCTGCAGCAGCCCCGCGAAGATCGGCACAACGTGCTGGATGCTCGCTTTGAAGTTCCGGTTTGGCAGCGTTTAATGGCAATTACCCAGCTTGAACATGGCGATTATCAATCTAATTTAGCCAGCGCAGATTATTCAGAAACACGCATTTCTTTGGGTGTTGCACTGCATTTCTAATTGTTTTACGGGTGCAGTAGGCCAAAGCCAAACACGCTATCGCGGCCTGTGGCACCCATTTCTCTTGCGTGTTCACGCAAACTAGCTCTGGTGCTTTCTACGCTCTCTTGTGCATGGCAAGCCGCAAACGCGCTTACAACCGGTGCGGCGATTGAAGTTCCTGATTCTTCGCCCCAAAAACCTTCAGCTTGCGCAGTAAGTACGCCAACACCGAATGCTGAGAACTCTATATACTCCCCCTGATTTGCCCAGCGATAGATGTTCTTCGATTTATCTACGGCCGTTACCGCAATCACTTCCGGATATGCAGCCGGATATAAAGGCTCAGCAAATGGCCCGGCATTGCCGGCGGCCGCTACAATGGTGATATTTTCTGCATACAGCCTGCGAACTACACTGTGTAACGTATTATTAGCAGGGCCTGTGAGGCTCAAATTAACCACTTGCACATTGCTTTCAATTAACCAATTGAGTGCGCTGAGTAAATGCGTAAGCGTAGCGCCCTGATGTTCTGGCGATTGGCTGTAGAATGCCTCGGCATGAAAAATGTGCGCATTGGGCACTAGCCCTTGCAGCTCATTAGCTTGCGAAATCAATAAGCTGGTTATCGCAGTACCATGATGTTGCTGTTGAGTAATACTGGTATCAAGAATCGCTTTGCGAACCAAGCGCTGCTCTGCAAGAGCTGTTTTAAAAGCGGGATGGTTTTCCTGCAATTGCGTATCTACCACGCCAATGCGAACGTTATCATTGCAAACTGCATCAGCAGGCCATGTTAATTCGGGGGGATTTTCTTGGCGAGGCTGCGCTGAACTGGTTGCCTGATACACGTGATTTCTATCGAGGTAAGGATGATAGGCCGCAGGTAACAATCTCTCTACACCTTCGCGATTATCTAAATGCCGAGGTACGGAGAAACTGAGCATCACTTGGCCTAGCGCTGTTAATGGTTGGTAGCTACTTAGGTAACGCCATAATTCTGGCGCTTGCTCAGCGAATACTTGGCGATCTTCATAATCGATTAGTAACACCCATTCGCGTTCAATCGCTCGGCGGCCAGGCTCTATTTCCACCTCAATGAAGCGTTCAAAGCCCTTGGCATCAATGATACGCAGCTGCGCCGGCAGGTTGCCTACGTGCTCAGGCAGGGCGGCGAGAGTGAAGGCGAGCTCTGCGCCATTCTCTGCAGCTGCAAGAATACGCTGTTGCGCGGAATCCGGAATTACAGTGCGTGCTCGCTCAATACGCTCTATTTGTCGTGCGGCCCGCTCAATATTGCGTTCAGCCGCTCGCTCCGCCGGCGTAGGCACCGGTGGAATAGGTAATGTAGGCCGTTGTTGCGCAACGGCACTTGTGGCCATAACAAGGGCAACAAAGAGAATGCCGTAACGCCACGCGCGTAAAACTAACTTCATGTATTTCAATGCCTCAATATGATTCGCAGTACAGGGCTTAATTCTGTAGTACGTTACTTCTACTATAGTAACGAATCAGTGCATACTTTATTTCATTTTATGTTTGTTTTAAGGAATAACTTACACTGTGAATCGTTAACAGTGCATGTAGGCATGCTTGTTATATAGCTTTATAAGGATTCGATCATGCGGAAAAGTTCGGCATTGCAGGCGGAAATAGCCAGCGTGCTACCCACATTACGGCGCTTTGCATTTTCTTTAACAACATCAATTGCGGATGCAGATGATTTAGCGCAACAAACGGTAGAAAAGCTGCTAACCAAGCCGATACCTGAAGATGCCGTATTACTGCAATGGGCGTTTCGTGTATGCCGCAATTTATGGATTGATGAATTTAGATCACGCAAGGTTCGCGAGAACACACGATTTGATAGCGAGCTGGCGCAAACGCAAGAAGTAGACGAAGGAAAAACCATTGAGCTGCAACAGGAATTGCAGGCGGTAGGCAATGCAATGCAGTTACTGCCGGAAGATCAGAAGGCTATTTTGGCATTGGTTGCGATGCAAGGTATGTCATATCGCGAAGTTTCGGAAACACTTGAGATTCCGATTGGCACTGTAATGAGCCGCCTTGCCAGAGCGCGGGGAGCGTTAGCAAAACAGCTCTACGGTAAAACAGAGGAGTTACACTAATGTATTATTCTGATGAAGAGCTATCGGCTTTTTTAGACCAAGAGCTTCCAGCGGAGAAAATGCATGCGATTCGCGAGAGCATTGTAAATGATGATTCATTGGCGGATCGATTGGCAATATTAAGCCAAGTTGATACGAGTGTGTGCGAATTCATTCACCACATCGACCGTGTGCCTGCGCCGCAAGCATTGCTGGAAAAGGTAACGGCGCCCTTCGCACAGCCGGAAGCGCAAGCCGCGGATGCAGCCGCAAATAACGTAGTGGCGTTTGGCATCTGGCGTAAAACTGAAAACTTTATGCGTGATCATATCGCCATGGCGGCAAGTGTGGCGTTAATTGTAGGGGTTACGGCTGGCAGCCTGCTGTTGGAAAATCCGATGCGTTCGGAAAACTCGCAATGGGCAGAATTCAACCAGGTGCTGAATTCATTGCCAAGTGGTGAATACACAGTGTTAGCATCAGGTGATGAGCTGCAAGCGCAGTTCTCATTTACTACTGCAACGAACGAATTATGCCGTAGCTATTTAGTGAGCAACCAACGAGTTAGGCAAGAGGTTGCGTGTCGTGCAGAAAAAACCTGGCAAGTAATTGCTTCAGCGTATCAAGCGAGCCCAGAATTAGGTGAGTACGGGGTAGCATCGGCATCACCGGTGGTAGATGCAGTGCTTCTACAATTGGGAGCCGGGGCAACATTATCGCTTGCAGAGGAAAACGCCCTGCTGAAGGGTACAACACAGCGATAAGCGTATGCGTATCGCTGTGTTTAGTTTACCCAAGTGACCTGTTAGGAAGTACTTTCCGCAGCCGATTCTACGGGCGTATCTGTGTTAGCCCGAATGGGCCCGATGATCAGGATAGTAGCAACGGCTACCACTGCTAAAATAAAGCAATAGAAGGTATTTACACTAACCGCTAATGGCGAAATCCCGAAAGTAGCCCCCATTAATAATGCTTGTGCACCATAAGGCAGCACTCCTTGCACCACACACGCAAAGATATCCAAGTAACTTGCCGCCTGTTTAGGCGCTACATTGCCTTCTTTAGCAAGCCTTTTACTTACTTCTCCAGATAGCAAAATGGTAACGGTGTTGTTGGCAACGGCAAGATTGGTAAAGGCGGTAAGGCCTGCGATACCAAACGAAGCGGAACGCTCTGGGCGCTTACTTAACCGGCTAGTGATGCGTTCAACAGTATTTGATAAAAACGCTAAACCACCTTGCTGGCGAATGAGTGCCGATAAGCCACCAATTAATAGCGAAAGCAAGAAGATTTCCTGCATGCTGGCAAAGCCGGTATAGATATCTTGGCTAAATGCCACAATTTCATAATCTACCGCCACGATGCCAAACAGCGCCGCCAGAATAATACCAAGTGTAAGCACTACGAATACATTTAAGCCGGTTACCGCGAGGGCGATGATAAAGAAGTAAGGTAACGCCAGCCAATAATTGGCCTCTGGAACTTCTATTGGTGCATTTCCCGTATCGAAGAACGCCAATACAATTACCGTAATTACCGCGGCCGGCACAGCAATGCGTAAATTGGCGCGAAACTTATCTTTCATTTCACAGCCTTGGGTGCGGGTTGCAGCAATGGTGGTATCGGAAATAAAAGAAAGGTTATCGCCGAACATTGCGCCACTTACGAGCACACCAGCCATTAGTGCTGGGTTGATACCCGCGGCTTGGCTTAAACCTAAGGCAACGGGCGCAAGGGCAGCTAAAGTACCCATCGAAGTACCCATGGCGGTTGAAACCACCGCTGCAATTAAAAAGATACCGGGCAAGATAAAGGATGCCGGAATAATACTCAGGCCAAGGGCCACCATTGCATCTACACCACCGGTGGCAGCCGCTACCGTAGAAAATGCACCAGCTAGCAAATAAATCAAACACATGGTGATGATATTGTTGTGGCCAACACCTTCCACAAAGGTTTGGATGCGCTGATTAAGCTCTTGCTTGCTTAAAAACACCGCTAAAATAATAGCCGGTAAAATTGCTACCGGGCTGGCAAGCTGGTAGAACGCCATTTCCACGCCATTGAGGTGAAAATAGATACCAGTGCCGAGAAACAGCGATAGAAAAACTGCTAGTGGCAGCAATGCAATGGCGCGCGGTTGAACAGAGGTTACGGGTGTTTGTTGCATGAGTTTGATTGCATCCTCAATGGAGGGTGTACTGCCAATTACTACAGCGCACCGAAATTTCATATGTACGTTTAGACGTCCAGAAGCATAAACATCTTGAGCCATTCATGCAAGTAGCAAATCCAGCAATATTTTCCGTGTTACGGTGAATCGGTGTACACTGAACGCTCTTAAATAGTTCAATGAGGGAAGCCAATGAGCCCAGAAGATCTGCATTTACAACTCCGAAATCTGCGCGATGAAGATTATCCTCAGCTAAAGCAGTTAATGGATAGAGTGTACGATGATATTGGCGGTGCTTGGGAAGAGCATACCATTCATGCACTTATTCGGGATTTTCCGGAAGGCCAGATTTGTTTAGAAGACAATGGAGTGATTGTAGGTGTAGCACTTACGGTACAGGTTATTTACGACAAATTCAGCAACCCCCACCAATACGACGATTTGCTGAGTAAACGCGATAAAATTCTTAATCAGGCTGAGGGCGATGCGCTCTACGGGCTCGATGTGTTAATTCACCCAGATTATCGCGGCTACCGGCTGGGCCGGCGCTTATATGATGCGCGGAAAGAACTCTGTATTCAGCAAAACCTGAAAGCTATTTTGGCGGGTGGCCGAATTGTTAATTTCCATAAGTACGCGGATGAGATAACGGCCAGCCAGTACCTTGAAAAAGTGCGCCGACGGGAAGTATATGATCCTATTTTAAGCTTCCAGCTTTCCAATGATTTTGTGGTAAAGCGCTTGTTGTACAAGTATTTGCCAGAAGATAAGCGCTCGAAGGGCTATGCCACTTTATTGGAATGGAGCAATTTTCTTTACGAAGCTTCGGAAACAGTAATTCACTCGCGTTCACGTAATGTGCGGGTAGGCGCAGTGCAGTGGCAAATGCGGGCGGTAAATTCGGTGGAAGAATTACTGCAGCAGGTAGAATATTTCGTAGATGCGGTATCGAGCTATAAAAGCGATTTCGCGCTGTTCCCCGAGTTTTTTAATGCCCCGCTTATGGGCCTTACTGATAAAAGTGAGCAGATGAGTGCTATTCGCTTCTTGGCTGGATTTACGGAACGTTTCCGCAAAGAAATGTCGCAAATGGCGGTGAGTTACAACGTTAATATCATTACCGGTTCAATGCCCCTGAGCGAAGGCGATTCTTTGTATAACGTTACTTACTTGTGCCGCCGCGATGGCTCGGTAGAAGAGCAACGCAAGATTCATATTACTCCCCACGAAAAACGCGATTGGGTAATTGAGGGCGGCGATCGCGTAAAAGTGTTTCAAACCGATGCCGGCAAAGTAGGAATTCTGATTTGTTACGATGTCGAGTTCCCAGAGCTCGGCCGGCTAATGGCTGAAGAAGGTTTGGAAATTCTCTTTGTGCCGTTCTGGACCGATACTCGCAATGCCTACTTGCGTGTGCGCCACTGTGCCCAAGCGCGAGCAGTAGAGAATGAGTGTTATGTGGTAATTTGTGGCAGTGTTGGTAACTTGCCAGAGGTAGAAAGTTTGGATGTGCAATACGCCCAATCATCGGTGTTCTCGCCATCAGATTTTGCTTTCCCGCACGATGCAGTAATGTCGGAAACTACACCGAACACGGAAATGTTGATGTTTTCCGATCTGAACTTGGATGAATTGCGTTATTTGCACCACGAAGGCTCGGTTACCAATCTAAAAGATCGCCGTACTGATTTATATGATGTGGTACGTAAATGGCACGATTAGTTCGCGTGAAACGTTAGGAGCACAAGATGCCACGTGCGGCGCTGGCGGAAATCCCAATTACCAACCTGAAAGGCGTTGGGCCAAAAATGGCCGAGCGCCTTGCGCGTTTGGGCTTGAACACGGTGCAAGATGCATTGTTGCATTTACCTGCCCGGTATCAAGATCGTACTAAAATAACCCCCATCGCAGCACTGCGAGTGGGTGAGTATGCCACCATTGTTGCAGATGTACTTGATAATCGAGTACACATGGGGCGCCGCCGTTCTTTGTTGGTGCGGGTAAATGATCGTTCGGGCACTCTTACGCTGCGGTTTTTTCGCTTTAGCGCGGCGCAGCAAAAGCAATTTACTACCGGCACAACCCTGCAATTGTATGGCGAAGTTCGGCCTGGCCCAACCGGGCCCGAGTTGGTGCATCCGGAATACAAATCACTAGCTGCTGGCGCAGCCATTGAAGTTGAAGAAACCCTTACGCCAATCTATCCGGCCACAGAAGGTGTGCACCAACTAACCCTGCGCAATATTGCCAGCCAAGCACTCACTTACCTAAATGCGGGCAGCGTGCCCGAGCTATTACCGGCAAGCTTACGTACTGGCCTGCCTACGCTTGAACAATCGATACGAGTGTTACACGAGCCTCCTACATCGGCAGACCAACATCAGTTGCTGGAGGGAATGCACCCAGCGCAGCGGCGTTTAGCGCTTGAAGAACTGCTCGCCCACCAGCTCAGCATGTTGTATGTGCGCCAACAAGCACAGGCAGTACAAGCTCCACCTATTCAGCCAGGGCAGCAACTGAAGCAAGCATTATTGGCGCAATTGCCATTCTCACCTACGAGCGCGCAAGCTCGGGTAGTAGCGGAAATAGAGGCCGATTTACAGCAAGAAATGCCGATGTTGCGCTTAGTGCAAGGTGATGTAGGTTCAGGTAAAACCTTAGTTGCAGCGCTTGCTGCAGTATCAGCATTGGAAGCAGGCTATCAAGTAGCGTTGATGGCCCCTACAGAATTGTTAGCCGAACAACATGCGCGCAGTTTTGCGATGTGGCTTGAGCCTTTAGGTGTTCGTGTAGGTTGGCTGGCCGGTAAATTGAAAGGTAAGGCTCGTGAACACACCCTGCAGGGGCTTGCCAGCGGCGAACTTCAGTTTGTAGTAGGAACGCACGCGTTGTTTCAAACCGCTGTGCAGTTTGCCAATTTAGCGTTGGTAATTATTGATGAGCAGCATCGTTTCGGCGTACATCAGCGTTTGGCATTGCGGGAAAAAGGTGAGCAGCAAGGCCGTCATCCCCACCAACTGGTAATGACCGCTACCCCGATTCCGCGTACGTTGGCGATGACGGCTTATGCGGATTTAGCCACCTCAATTATTGACGAACTGCCCCCTGGGCGAACCCCGGTGCAAACGGTGGCGATTCCGGATAGCCGCCGCGAGCAAGTAATTCAGCGTTTGCAGGATACGGTGCAGAACGAAGGGCGGCAAGTGTATTGGGTGTGTACGCTGATAGAAGAATCGGAGTCCTTGCAATGCCAAGCGGCGGAAGATACCGCAACCTATTTACAGCAGTATTTGCCTAATTTGCGCATTGGCTTGGTGCATGGGCGTATGAAAAGCGCTGAAAAAGAAGCAGTGATGCAACAGTTTAAAGCGCATGAACTGGATTTGTTGGTGGCCACTACGGTAATTGAAGTAGGCGTAGATGTACCGAACGCCAGCCTGATGATTATCGAAAACCCAGAGCGTTTGGGGTTGGCACAATTACACCAATTACGCGGCCGGGTTGGCCGTGGCTCGGTGGCAAGCCATTGTGTATTGCTGTATAAAAGCCCGCTTTCGCAACAAGCCAATGAGCGATTAGCAGTGTTGCGTGATACCAATGATGGCTTTGTTATTGCTGAGCGCGATCTAGAATTACGCGGGCCCGGAGAGCTTTTGGGTGCGCGGCAAACAGGGTTGGTGCAAATGAAAGTGGCCGATTTGGTACGTGATCATGATTTGCTGCCACAAATTCGTGCACTCGCTGAACGTTTGTTTGTAGATTACCCAGATTTAAGCGAGGCATTGATGCAGCGCTGGTTACCGGATAAAGATCGTTACGCGCAAGTGTAGGAATACCTGCCCTTAGTTATTGGGCAAATCGCTTGCATCGTTTACACTAGGCTAGAATTTTCAGTAGTAGGCATTGGGCATGAACAACAATATGAACGACCAAAACGACGATACGCACTTTGGCTTTAAAACCGTAGCGAAAGATCAGAAAGCGAACTTAGTAGCAGGTGTATTTCACTCGGTAGCGGGTAAGTATGATCTGATGAACGATGTGATGTCGTTTGGTATTCACCGCCTTTGGAAACGCTACACCATTGATTGCAGTGGCGTTCGGCCAGGCCAGAAAGTACTTGATTTGGCCGGTGGTACCGGCGATTTAGCCGCTAAATTTGCGCGCATTGTAGGCCCTACAGGTGAGGTAGTGCTTGCCGATATTAATGATTCGATGTTGCGGGTGGGCCGCGATAAGCTGCGCGATAAGGGCATTGTGGGTAATGTAAGCTATGTTCAGGCCGATGCCGAGAAACTGCCCTTTGAAGACAATACCTTTGATTTAATTACCATCGCGTTTGGTTTGCGCAATGTTACCGATAAAGATGCTGCGCTGCGCTCAATGTTACGTGTGTTGAAGCCAGGCGGGCGCTTGTTGGTGCTAGAGTTTTCTAAGCCAAATGTAGAAATGCTCTCAAAAGCATACGATCTGTACTCATTCCATATTATGCCGAAAATGGGTGAGTTTATCGCGCAAGATAAAGATAGCTATCAGTACCTTGCTGAATCAATTCGCATGCATCCCGATCAGGATACGCTAAAGGGAATGATGGAGAGTGCCGGGTTTGAAAAAGTGGATTACCACAACCTTACCGGCGGGATTGTAGCACTGCATCGAGGCTTTAAATTTTAATGAGTGTTATGCAAGTACTTCGCGCTAGTGCTGAACGCACGATTAACTTTGCCCTTGCGAATGATGCAGGGGCAGAGCAGCGCTTGGCTGCAGTGCAAGGTAAAAGCTTTCGTTTAACGGCGAAAGGCTTGCCCGACCCTATTACCATTGTGTTTTTAGCGGACCGAGTAAGCCTTATGGGCCCGCTTTATGAAGCAGTGGATTGCGAAGTAACCGCCGCGTTAGCGGATTTACCAGAGTTAAGTGATGCCAGTAATGTTACGCATATGCTGCAAAGTGGCCGCGTGAGCATTGTGGGAGATCCGGTACTAGCGCAGCAAGCTGCCAATGTATTTACCAAGCTAGATGTAGATTGGGAAGAATTATTGGCAAGCTACCTTGGTGATGTACCCGGCTATTGGGCCAGCCAAGCGATACAAAAGCTTCAGGGCCTGAAACCCAGCACGCAGGCATGGCAAACGCGTGCCAGTGAGTTTTTAACCCAAGAGTATAATGTAGCGGCAAGCCCGCTTAGTATGGCGTTGTTAAGCGATGATGTGAAAGCGTTGGAACGGCGTTTAACGCGGCTAGAGCAGCGCGCGCAGGATTTTGTTAGCGCGCCGCAAAATAACGATAAAAAAGGGTTAGCCTAGTGCGAGCAGTTCGATTTTATAAAATATTAAGCACCCTGTTACAGCACGGTATTGATGAAATGATACCGCGCCGCTGGTTGCCTTGGTATGTGCGGTTTGCTCGGCGCTGCGCCTTTTGGCTACGCAATAAACACACCGATAAGCCCCTTGGTGTGCGCTTACGCTTGGCGCTCGAAACCCTTGGCCCAGTGTATGTAAAGTTGGGGCAGATGCTATCAACGCGGCAAGATTTACTGCACCCGGATATGATTATTCAGCTGGCGATGCTGCAAGATCGGGTACCGCCATTTCCTGGCGAAGAAGCCCAAGCTATTGTTTGTAAAGCGCTTGAACTGAAAGATATTACCGATGTATTTACCGATTTTGCGGTGCAACCGTTAGCCTCAGCATCGATTGCACAAGTGCACACTGCTACCATTAAGCGGCCCGATAACGGTGCATTGCAAGAGGTAGTGGTAAAAGTGCTGCGCCCTGGTATCAACCACACGATCGATGCCGATCTAGAATTAATGGAAGCTGTAGCAAAATTAGCGGCACGTTATTTGCCAGATGGCCGCCGCTTGAAGCCAGTAGAAGTAATAAAAGAGTATCAAAAAACGCTGTATAACGAGTTGAATCTAGACCGTGAAGCGGCAAATGCGATTCAGTTACGCCGTAACTTTACTAATTCTGAGTTGCTCTACATTCCGGAAGTATTTAGTGATTTCACGCGCCATAATGTAATGGTTATGGAGCGTATCTACGGTATACCGATCAACGATATAACTGCCTTGCAGCAACGCGGTATCGATTTAAAAGTGCTAGCTGAACGCGGTGTTGAGGTGTTTTTCACGCAAGTATTTCGCGATAGTTTCTTCCATGCGGATATGCATCCGGGAAATATTTTTGTTGATCCGAAATCCGGCAATAACCCGCGTTACTTCGCCGTTGATTTTGGTATCGTGGGTACCTTAAATAAAGAAGATAAGCGTTATCTTGCCGCTAACTTCATAGCCTTCTTCAATCGCGATTATCGCAAAGTGGCAGAGCTGCATATTGATTCAGGTTGGGTGCCTAGCCACGTAAATGTGGAAGAGTTCGAATCGGCAATTCGTACGGTATGTGAGCCTATTTTTGAGAAGCCTTTAGCCGATATTTCTTTCGCCCATGTGTTGTTGAACTTGTTTAATACGGCGCGCCGCTTTGAAATGGAAGTGCAGCCACAGTTAGTGCTGTTACAAAAAACCTTACTGTACGTAGAGGGCCTTGGAAGGCAGCTATACCCGCAACTTGATTTGTGGAAAACCGCTAAGCCTTTCCTAGAGCGCTGGATGGATGAGCAAATGGGCTGGCGCGCTCTAGTGCGTAACGTGCGCGAGCAAGCGCCGTTTTGGGCCGAGAAACTGCCAGAAATGCCCGGCTTACTGTACGATACACTGCAAGAAGTTCGCCGCGGTAGCCACACGCAAAAAGAATGGGCGGAAAAGTTTATTGAACATCAACGTAAAGCTGCAATTAGCCGTTGGTGGAGTTTGCTAGCGGCCAGCTTAACAGTATCTGCAGCCATGCTGGTGTATGCTAGTGATACGGTGCTGTGGCCTGCAGCTGCCGGTGCCGCGGCGGCATTCAGCTGGCTGCAAGCATGGTTTTGTAAGCCATAGGAATTCGAAAACCATATAAATTCGGGAGCCACAGTAAGTAATGGCCCCATGTTATTACTGGCATATTTTTGGCAAACAAGTTAATCATGAGTTTGCCAATTGGTAAAAGGGGAATGAAATGGGTGGCATAAGTTTTTGGCAAGTACTGGTTATATTAGCGGTTATCGTGCTGTTGTTTGGCGGCAAGCGCTTGCGTAGCTTTGGCTCTGATTTAGGCACTGCAATTAAGGGCTTTAAAAAAGAGATGGATGCAGAGAAGAAAGAAGGCGAAGACAAGCCGCAAATCGATAAGAACGATGATGATGAGCCTACCAAGCACTAATGCAAACGTGCTTATCAGTACAAATTTAGGCGTAGCCAATGTTTGATATCGGATTCTGGGAGTTATTGGTAGTAGCTGCGATTGGCCTGTTTGTGCTGGGGCCAGAGCGGCTGCCGGGCGCTATTCGTTCGCTGCAGCGTACGATTGCGCAGGTGAAATCGTTCGGTAGCAAGATGGAAGCCGAGCTTAACCATGAGCTGCGGGTAAAAGAGTTGCATGAGCATTTAAAGCAAATTGAATCAGCGGCTGATATGGAGAACCTATCTCCAGAACTAAAGCGTTCGCTACAAGAATTAGAAAATGCCGCGGCTTCGGTACGCACTCCTTACGCGGCAAAAGATATGGATAAAGCAGTTGCTGAGCTGGAAGCGGAAGCCGATGGCAGTAGTGTAAGCGATGGCAACGCCACAAATACCGATACGCCAGCTGCTGATACAACAGCGGTTGAGCAAACGAAGCCTACTCATGCTGCTACCGAGAAAAAGGATAAGTAACCATGGAAAGCCAAACAGGGTTACTTGATCATTTGGTAGATCTGCGCAAAACCCTATTGCGTTCATTCGCTGCGGTAGCCCTGATATTTTTATCGCTGATTTATTTCGCTCGGGATCTTTACCGTTTCTTAGCCGAGCCATTAATGGTGCATTTGCCTGAAGGCACCAGCATGATTGCCACCGATGTAGGTGCGCCATTTTTTGCGCCCTTTAAGTTAACCTTAATGGTGGCTGTGTTACTGGCCATTCCCTTTTTATTGCACCAAATTTGGCGTTTTATTGCCCCTGGCTTATATAAGCATGAGCGTAGGCTTATTGCGCCATTGTTGATTAGCAGTAGCTTGCTGTTTTATGCGGGTATTGCCTTTGCGTATTATGTGGTGTTGCCGTTAGCTTTTGGGTTTTTCACCAGCATGGCACCAGAAGGGGTAGCCATCGCCACAGATATCTCCAGCTACCTTGATTTTGTAATGAAGATTTTCTTTGCTTTTGGTATCGCCTTTGAAATCCCTGTAGCAATACTCCTATTATGTTGGAGCGGTGTAGTTACTCCTGCTCAGCTTCGCGCTAAGCGGCCGTATGTGATTGTGATTTTGTTTGTGGTGGGAATGTTGCTTACGCCGCCGGATATTATTTCACAAACGTTACTTGCGGTACCCATGTGGATTCTGTTTGAGTTAGGCGTGTTTTTAGCGCGGTTCTATACGAAAAAAAGCATCACAACCGAAGAGGAATAAACTGATGAATAAGCTATTCAACATGAAATTTAAAGGAGCGGTGGTAGCCCTCGCCTCGGGATTTGTAGTGTTAGCAACGCCGGTAGTGGCGGGGCAAGGTAACTCACAAGCAAATGAGCGAGCTCAAGATGAACATCAACTCGCGCAACAACTCAGAGCCTGTGCGCGCATTAATAGTGCCATTGAGCGGCTCACTTGCTTTGATCAGTTGGTAACAGAGTTACCCGCTGCAGCTAGAGGGCCTGCAGAGCAAGGCCAACGAGGCGCTGGCCAGGGGCGCGGCGCTAATCAACAGATTCCGCCAGGGGCAGCTCGTGGTGAAGAGCGCTCTGAGCGGGCGCAGCAAGAGGCAGAGGAACGAGCAGCAGCCGCGGAAAGGCGTGCCGAGGAAGCAGAACGGCGATTGGCTCAACAACGAGCAGAACAGGCGCAACGGCAAGCTGCGCAACAACAGGCAGAAGAAGAGGCGCGTAAAAACCGACCACCTACTGAAAAAACGTATTACACTATTGCCGAAGTATGGCAAAACCCACGCGGCTTGCAACGAGTGCGTTTAGATAATGGCCAAGTATGGGAACAGATTTCATCAGATGGTAATTTTGCGGTACGCGAAGGCGAGCAGTATTATATTGAACCTGCTCGCTTTGGTGGCTTCTTTCTCGGTACCGATGGCTCAAATAGACGCATGCGCGTTCGGCCTAGTAACTAATCTGCTATGGGGCTTATTGATGTTGGCGTGAACCTCACTGCAGCTTCGCTTCATAAGCGAGCTGCTGAGGTAATTGCAAATGCTAGCGCCGTAGGCGTAACCCGAAATGTAATTATTGGTACCAGTATTGATGCATCCACTGCGGCAGTGCAATTAGCGGAACAATTGCTAGGTTGCATCGCCACCGCTGGAGTGCACCCGCACGATGCTAAATCTGTTAGCGCTGATTTTATTGAGCAATTGCGCAGCTTAGCCCAGCATCCGCAGGTGCGAGCTATTGGTGAATGCGGCCTCGATTATAACCGCAATTTTTCTCCGCCAGATGTGCAACGAAAGGTATTTGCAGCGCAACTTGAGCTTGCAGCAGAGTTGGCAATGCCGGTTTATTTGCACGAACGCGATGCCATTGGTGATCAATTAGCAATTTTAGATCAGTACATTGCACAACTGCCAGCGGTAATTGTGCATTGCTTTACTGGCGATAAAACCGCACTTTCAGCATATCAAGAGCGTGATTGCTATATTGGCATTACCGGTTGGGTATGTGATGAGCGTCGTGGTTTTGATTTGCAGCAAGCGGTGCCGCACATCCATGATAACCGGTTGTTATTAGAAACTGATTCTCCCTATTTAATGCCCCGAACGATTAGGCCAAAGCCGAAAAGCGGTACTAACACACCCGCGAACTTACCGTGGGTATTAGCTAAAGTGGCTGAATTGCGTAAGCAAACTGCGGAAGAATTAACAGCCCTTACCACTACCAATGCGATACGGGTATTTTCGGCTTGGCCGGAGGCAACTAAATAATCGCGATAAAAGGCAGGGGCAGGCAGTTACCTATATTATGAGCTAATTGTTACTTGTAGTTGATTGCGATGTCGCAAACATTGGAAAAACTGCCACTGTCATTTAATTGTCACATTACAGCACTATGATACTTCCAGTTTAATTCGCAATATCTGTGCCTTCTATAGGAACTGGAGAGAGACATGAAGAAGACAATTATAGCAACTCTAACGGCCGCAGTGTTCACTATGAGCGTCTCAGCGTCAGCGAGTGTTGACCCCCGTTTACCTGAGTATCAGCGTGTGTCTGGTGTATCTGGCAACATGAACTCTATCGGTTCAGATACGTTGAATAACTTAATGACGTTGTGGGCTGAAGAGTTCAATAAGTTCTATCCAAATGTAAACGTACAAATTCAAGGTGCTGGCTCATCAACTGCGCCGCCGGCTATCACCGAAGGAACAGCGAACTTCGCACCAATGAGTCGGGCGATGCGCCAATCTGAAATCGAAACTTTTGAAGCGCGCCATGGTTATGCACCATACGCTATGCCAGTGGCTATAGATATGCTGGCGGTATACGTAAATAACGATAACCCAATTGAGTGCTTATCATTGCAACAAGTTGATGCCATTTTCTCTGCTACTCGCCGCGGTGGTTATGAGCAAGATATTACTCGTTGGGGTCAAGTTGGTTTAACTGGTTCATGGGCGAATCGTGATTTCGCTTTGTACAGCCGTAATGCTGTATCTGGCACCTACGGTTACTTTAAAGACAACGCCTTGTTCGGCGGTGATTTCAAATCGAGCATCAATGAGCAGCCTGGCTCCTCTTCTGTAGTACAAGGTGTAACTGAATCATTAAACGGTATTGGTTACTCAGGTATTGGCTACCGTACTTCTGGTGTTCGTGCTATCGCTTTATCTGCAACCGAAGGCGGCGAGTGTTTCGAACCAACAGCAGAGAATGCTGCTACCGGCAATTATCCACTCGCCCGTTACTTGTACGTGTATGTAAACAAGCACCCAAATCGTGATTTCGATCCAATGACGCGCGAATTCGTAAAAATGCTGTACTCAAAAGTAGGCCAAGAAGTTGTTGACCGTGACGGTTACGTGCCATTGCCTGAATCATTGGCAGCGCGTATTCGCGGTGAATTGAACGTGCAATAACTGGATGATGTTATGCACCATAAAAGAGGCACAAAACGTGCCTCTTTTTGTATTTAATAGACAAAGGAAATATGACAAATATGTGACGTTTTTATGTTGCTGTCATATTGCTGTCACAATAGTTGACTATATTTGCGTTCAAGATATCCATCTATCTGCCACAATGAGACTTTCGTATCATGACAGATTTTACTGCTAGCTCACTGCGCCCTACGCGTGAGTCCCGATTGCCGAATTCGGAGTTGCGCGCCAAGCGTCGCCGTATTCGGATGTTTAAAAATGGTTTCTCGCGCTGGGGAATTACTGCTGCCGGATTCGGTGTGGTGTTATCATTAGCAACGATATTTATTTACCTGTTTTATGAGGTAATGCCGATTTTTAAAGGTGCTGAGGTTACTCATGAAACAACCTTCCAGCTGCCTGGTGAATCACCCTCCTTACACCTCACTATAGAGCGTTACCAAGAGCTGGGCCTCAATTTTGATGCGGGCGGCCAGGTTACCTTCTTTGCGCTTGATTCCGGTCAGGTGCGTTATCAAGACCAAGTTACTGGCAACGAAGGTGCCGCTATTAGCACCTTTGCGAAAGGTGAAGATATTGGTGGATTGGTTGGTTTTGCCTATACCGACGGTAGTGTTACTTTAGCCCGCGCAGAATACCAAATAACTTTTCCAGACGATCAGCGTTTAATTACGCCATCTATTGCTCGCCCCTATGGCAACGAGCCTATTCAACTTGATCCTGAAGGGCGGCCAATTACGCTGATGAGCCTACAAGAAAGCACTCGCGGCGCTCGCTCGGCGATGTTGGTAGGCTATACCGATGATGGCCGTTATGTTACGGCGCGCCTTACAACGCGGGAAAACCTCTTTACTGGCGAAGTTGAAACCCAGATATCCCGTGGCATTCTTCCTGAGTTGCCAGCTGCTCCCGTGGGCATTTTGGTTGATAAAGAAATGCGCAGCGTGTTTGTGGCGGATACTGCCGGCTATCTGCACTACATTGATATTCGCAACCCTCGTGAACCTGAATTAGTACATAGCATTAGAGCGGCAGAAGGTGAATATGTTACTGCCATGGATTTTCTAGTGGGTTCAGTATCGATTATCGTGGGTACCGATAAGGGAACACTAAGTCAGTGGTTCTTGGTGCGCGATGATGAGAACAACCGCGTACTCGTTCGTATTCGTGATTTCAAATCGCATCAGGCTGCTATTACGCATATTGCCCCCGAACATACACGGAAAGGGTTTCTTGTTGGTGATGCTAAGGGCAGCATTGGTGTGCACTACGGCACGTCTGCCCGTACTTTATTGCAACAGCAGTTGCTGGATGAACCGGTACAAGGTATCGCTTTATCGCCCGTTAATCGTCGCATAATGGTATTGGATAAGAGCAACCAGTTGCACGTAAACGAACTGTGGAACCGTCATCCGCAAATCTCGTTCTCAGCGATGTGGAACAAGGTTTGGTACGAGGGGCGCACTGATCCAGAATATATTTGGCAATCATCGTCGGCCAGTGATGAATTTGAATCTAAATTCAGCTTAGTGCCTCTATCGATTGGTACGTTAAAAGCGGCGTTCTTTGCCATGTTGTTCGCGATGCCTTTGGCCATTATGGGTGCTATCTACACGGCTTACTTCATGACGCCGAAACTGCGTGGCATGGTGAAGCCCACTATCGAAATCATGGAAGCCTTGCCTACGGTTATTTTGGGCTTCTTAGCTGGCTTATGGTTGGCACCATTTATGGAAAATAACCTGCCGGCAGTATTCTCGTTGCTCATTGGGATGCCCATCGTTATGTTACTGATGGCGTTTCTGTGGCGCTATCTTCCTGTAATGCTGCGCAACCGCGTTCCAGATGGCTGGGAAGCCGCCATTCTAGTGCCAGTTGTGCTGGTTTTTGGCTGGAGCATGGTAACCCTTAGCCCCTACGTTGAAATTTGGTTCTTCGATGGCAGCATGCGGCAATGGTTTACCGATAACGGCATTACCTACGATCAACGCAACGCCATGGTGGTTGGTGTAGCGATGGGCTTTGCCGTTATTCCTACTATCTACTCTATTGCTGAAGATGCAGTGTTCAACGTGCCACGGCATTTAACCCAAGGCTCATTGGCACTTGGGGCTACGCCATGGCAAACCGTGCTAGGTGTGGTTATCCCCACTGCCAGCCCCGGTATCTTCTCTGCGATTATGATTGGCTTCGGCCGGGCGGTAGGTGAAACCATGATTGTATTAATGGCAACGGGTAATAGCCCTATCGTGAACTTCAATATCTTTGAAGGTATGCGCACCTTGTCGGCCAACATTGCAGTGGAGTTGCCAGAAACTGCTGTGGGCAGCACGCACTTTAGAATTTTGTTCTTAGCCGCACTAGTGCTACTTACCTTCACCTTTATTCTAAACACTATCGCTGAAGTGGTTCGTCAGCGATTACGTAAACGTTACAGCAGCCTGTAATTACAAGGGGTAGATAAACGATGAAACAATGGTTTAGAAGCGGTACACCTTGGATTTGGTTAACCGGCGGTGCGGTAACTATTAGTATTGTGATGGTGGTTGGGCTTCTCAGCTTGATCGCCGTGCGCGGCCTCAGCCATTTTTGGCCCGGTAATGTAGCCGAAGTGGAAATCACCAACTTTCGCACTGGCGAAGTAAGTTCGGTAATGGGCGAGATAGTGCGCAGTGAAACGATCACTGCCACTTTGGCCCGAGAAGGCGGTAATCCAATCGATGAAGACCAAGATTTGGTAACGCGGTACTTGTTCAAGCAAGGCAACCGGGATCAACTCGGTACCGATTTTGTGTGGCACTTTGGTAATACCATGCAAACGGTGAATTACCCGAAAGGCGCATTTGTGGTTGAGCGCCGAGAGTGGGGAAATTTCTATGGTTTTCCAGTTGCTTTAATGACCGATGGGTTAGTAACGGTAACAGCCGATGAAGAAGCGTTTCCTGAGCAATTGTCGGTAGCGCTAGAACGTGCAATATCGCGTGCTAATGAGCAGCGCCAAATTGAACGCCGGGAAGTAGGGCGCATTAACACAGCAATGGAGCGCATTCGCTTGGAACTGCGCGGCATGGAATTGCAGGGCTTAGATGAAGCTCAGGTTGCTGCGCGCCGCGCGGAGTTGGATCAGCAAACTGCTGCGTTAGATGCTGAATACGATGTGCTGCGGCAACAAATGGACGCGTTGCAGCAGGAGCGTCGCCGCGATGCGTTGGTGATGCGCATGACCGATGGACGCGAAGTAACTCTAAACCTGAGCACCATCATTGCTATTACTCAGCCGAATGATATGTCGTTGATGGCTAAGTTTGGTCAGTATTTTGCCAAAATCTGGGAGTTTCTAACTACCGAACCGCGGGAAGCGAATACTGAAGGCGGTATTTTCCCAGCTATATTCGGCACCATTACCATGGTGTTTATTATGTCGATTATGGTAACGCCTTTCGGTATTTTGGCCGCCATATACTTGCGCGAATACGCCAAGCAGGGGCCGCTTACCCGTATCATCCGTATCAGCGTGTATAACCTTGCTGGCGTACCATCTATTGTATTTGGGGTGTTTGGTTTAGGGTTCTTCGTTTATTTCCTTGGTGGTAACATCGATCGGATATTCTACGAAGCAGCGTTGCCTTCACCTACCTATGGTACCCCAGGTTTATTCTGGGCGTCTTTAACCTTAGCCTTACTTACTTTGCCGGTGGTAATCGTATCTACCGAAGAAGGTTTAGCCCGGATTCCAAGTACCGTGCGGCAGGGTTCGCTGGCGCTTGGGGCAACGAAATCAGAAACCTTATGGCGTGTGGTAGTGCCGTTGGCAACGCCGGGAATGATGACAGGGTTAATTCTTGCCATTGCGCGTGCGGCCGGTGAAGTAGCGCCACTAATGTTGGTAGGTGTGGTGAAGCTGGCGCCAAACTTGCCAGTAGATGGCGAGTTCCCTTTCATTCACTTAGAGCGGAAGATTATGCACTTAGGCTTCCATATTTTTGATGTGGGCTTCCAAAGCCCGAACGTTGAAGCCTCAAGGCCTTTGGTTTACGCAACCGCCTTAGTTTTAGTGCTGTTGATTGTGATGTTGAATCTAACCGCAATTAGTATCCGCAACCGTTTGCGTGAAAAGTATCGCAGTGACTCGGATTAATCCGAGTTGCCGAATCGCTGCAATGAATTCAACTTGAGAGCAAAGTGAATACTATGGAAAAACAAACTGAAAAGCTAACCATTAAAACCCATTTGTCGGCGCCGAGTGAAGTAGATATCAATAGCTTGCCGAGCAAATTGGAAGTGAAAAATCTACGCTTATCGTACGGCAAAGACGAGGCGTTGAAGGGGATTGATCTAGTAATTCCTGAAAAGAGAGTAACCGCTTTTATCGGGCCTTCGGGTTGCGGTAAATCAACCTTGTTACGCTGCTTTAATCGGATGAATGATTTGGTGGATAGCTGCACCATTACCGGTGAGATTTTGTTGGATGGCGATAATATTTATAAGCCTGGTGTAGATGTAGCCGAGTTGCGCCGGCAAATCGGTATGGTGTTCCAGAAGCCGAACCCATTCCCGAAATCGATATACGAAAACGTGGCTTATGGGTTGCGTTTGCAAGGTGTAAATGATCGCCGCACCCTAGATGAAGTAGTTGAACAATCGCTGCGTGGCGCTGCCTTATGGGATGAAGTGAAAGATCGCTTAAACGACAATGCCTTTGGTTTGTCTGGTGGTCAGCAGCAGCGTTTGGTGATTGCGCGTGCCATTGCCATTGAGCCTGAAGTATTACTGCTAGATGAACCAGCATCCGCTTTGGACCCGATTTCAACGCTGAAAATTGAAGAGTTAATTAACGATCTCAAAGAGCAATACACCATTGTGATCGTTACCCACAATATGCAACAGGCAGCAAGGGTTTCAGACCAAACAGCCTTCTTGTATATGGGTGAATTGATAGAGTACGCCGACACCAATACGTTGTTTACCACGCCGGCGAAAAAACAAACTGAAGATTACATTACCGGACGCTACGGTTAAGCGCGATAGAGGTGAGTTATGGAAAATAAAGGCAAACACATTTCCGAACAGTTCGACAACGAACTAAAAAGCGTTCGTAACGCGGTGCTTTCGATGGGTGGCATGGTTGAGAAGCAGCTAACCGATGCATTGCTGGCGATTGAGAGCAATGATGGCGAATTAGCCGATGCGGTGCTTTCAAACGACAAGAAGATCAATTCATTGGAGATGGATATTGATGGCGCTTGCACACGCATTATTGCCAAACGCCAGCCAACGGCCAGTGATTTACGTTTGATTGTGGCAACTTTAAAAACGATTGCCGATCTGGAACGCATTGGTGATGAAGTAAAACGCTTAGCCAGAGTGGCAAAAGAGAGTTTCAGTAGCGATCAGAAACATTTATTGGTGAGTTTAGAAAACTTGGGGCAGTTGGTAATTCATATGTTGCGCCAAGCCTTAGATGCCTTCGCGCGTATGGATGGCGAGGCGGCGTTTGAAGTGCACAAGGCAGATGGCAATATCGATCGCCAGTATGAGGCTATGATGCGGCAGTTAATGACCTATATGATGGAGGATCCGCGCAGTATTCCGAAGATTATGGATGTGGTGTGGTCGGCTCGCTCTTTGGAGCGTATCGGGGATCGTTGTCAAAATATTGCCGAATACATCATTTATAATGTGTACGGTAAAGACGTACGCCATATGTCGAGTGAGAACATGGCAGACACGGTGCAGCGCAAGCGCTAAGCAAATAAACCACCATTACTGTACATGCATTACGTGTATTCGGAACTAGCTCGGTTTACAATAGCAATGAAATTATTGTTTCGTGCCTAGCGCGGATTGTGGTTTTATTGTTTGTGTTGTTTCGCAAGCATGTTGTTCATGGAGATATGGTATGTACCCCTACGGTGGTTTCCCGATTCGGCGTTTACGCCGCTTGCGTAAGCACGATTTTAGCCGGCGCTTAGTAGCTGAACATCAGCTTTCTGTAGCTGATTTAATTTATCCGATGTTCGTATTACCTGGCGAAGGCCAGCGTGAAGCGATTGCTTCAATGCCGGGTATCGAGAGGCTTTCGATAGATTTGCTGGTTGCTGAAGCAAAAGCAGTGCATGCGTTGGGTATTCCAATGATCGCGCTGTTTCCGGTTACTCCTGCTAAGGCGAAATCGCTGATGGCAGAGGAAGCCTACAATCCAGATGGCTTGGCGCAAGAAGCGGTGCGCGCAGTTAAAGCGGCAGTGCCAGAACTAGGCGTAATGACGGATATTGCCCTTGATCCATTCACTAGCCATGGCCAAGACGGCATTATTGATGACGATGGTTATGTGCTCAATGACATCACCACGGAAATACTAAAATTACAGGCGATTTCCCACGCTGAGGCCGGCGCTGATGTGGTGGCACCTTCCGATATGATGGATGGCCGCATTGGTGCTATTCGTGAAGCGTTAGAAATGGCGGGCCATGTGAATGTACAAATTATGGCGTACTCGGCTAAGTATGCTTCTCACTACTACGGCCCATTCCGTGATGCGGTAGGTTCAGCTGGCAATTTAAAAGGTGCTGATAAGAAAACTTACCAAATGGACCCCGCCAACTCAGACGAGGCATTGCATGAGGTAGCTCTTGATATTGAAGAGGGAGCCGATATGGTGATGGTGAAGCCGGGCATGCCATACCTAGATGTAGTGCGCCGCGTGAAAGACACCTTCAAAGTACCTACGTTTGCCTACCAAGTTAGCGGTGAATATGCGATGCATATGGCGGCAATTGAAAATGGTTGGCTTGGCGAAGAGGTAATCCATGAATCACTGTTAGCCTTCAAACGCGCTGGCGCCGATGGCATTCTTACCTATTTCGCTAAGCGCGTAGCGCAGGATTTGGCTAAGTAAATTAGCTTTTAAACATACCCGTGAAGGGCTTTTGCAACCGCTGCTCTAGCAATGCAAAAATAAGCCCTTCGCGAAGCGCTCCTTCGGTGGCTTCAAGGCTATCAATCTGCAGTGCTCGGAAAAGGCCGATCAGTATACATAAACCGGAAATAAAGGTTGGTTGGCGGCTGCTTAGTAATCCTCGGATATCCAATTCAGTGATATTGGTAAACTGTAATGATTCTTCTAGCAACTCTTCAAGCCAAGGTAATGTGATTAGCCCAGCCATTTTTCGAGCGAAGGCTACTTCTTGTAGTGCCTTAAAGGTTCCTGATGCACCCAGAACAACATCCCAACCATGCTCGCGATAAAGCGGCGCATGTTCAGCAGTAATACTTGTTACCTCAGCAATTGCATCGCTACAACCTTGCTCGCTAATGAGTTGGTTTGGGAAAAAACGAGTATTCCAAGTTACACAACCAAAATCTAAACTGCGTAATAGCTGAGGCTGAAAATCTTGCCCTAACGCTAGCTCGGTACTGGCTCCGCCTATATCGATCGCTAGCAACCGGCCATTATGGGCGGTGGTATGTGCAATACCTTGGAATATTGTAGCAGCCTCTTCCTCACCACTAATTACCCGCAAGGGGTGGCCTAAGGTTTGCTGAATTTGTGCCAGAAAAGGATCGTTCGAATTGATTTTTCTCAGTGTAGCGGTGCCCACGGCGGTAATATTCTCTGCGGGAATGCCTTTTACTTGTTCGGCAAAAATCGCTAAGCAATCGAGGGCACGAACACGGGCGCTTGCTGAGAGGCCACCATTGTTGGTTAAGCCACTCGCCAAACGCACTTTACGACGTGTTTTTGATACCACTTCAATAGAACCTGCTACTACGCGAACTACCAACATATGAAAGCTATTAGAGCCTAAATCGATAGCGGCGTAGTAATCGGTTGAACGCATTAGCACTGTTCCTTCATTGCGCGAGCGCGGTTGTTAGCTGCGGCGCTGGCGTGGGCCAGAACTGCGCCGGTTACCGCCCTGTGGGCGGCGTTTCTGCGGAATGTGTGGGCGTTTTAAATCGCTTAACAATGCCTCAGAATCATACTTAGTAACCGGAATTTCGTGCTGAATATAAGCTTCGATTGCCGGTAAGTTATACACGTATTCTTCACATGCAAAACTAATGGCTTTGCCGCTAGCGCCAGCCCGGCCAGTTCTGCCAATACGGTGCACGTAATCTTCGCAATCGTCTGGTAAATCGTAGTTAAATACATGACTAACCGCTGGAATATGCAAACCACGTGCGGCCACATCGGTAGCAACGAGAATATCGAGTTTACCTGAGGTGAAATCTTCTAAGATTTTTAACCGCTTACGCTGAGGCACATCACCCGTGAGTAAGCCAACTCGATGTTTATCAGCTAATAACCAGTGATATACGTAACTGCAGCCATGCTTAGTGTTACTAAACACAATAGCTTTATCGGGCCAATCTTCTTCCATGAGCGAAAGCAGTAATTTAATTTTCTCTGGCTTGGAAGGATAAAATAACTCTTCCTCAATGCGTGCACCGGTCATTTGCTCTGGCTCGATCTCTACGCTTGTAGGATCGTTCATTTGCTCGTAAGCAAGCTCACGTACGCGGAACGAAAGCGTTGCTGAGAAGAGTAAATTCAAACGCTCTTCAGCAGGAGGCATAGCCCGCAGCATGTAACGAACATCATCGATAAAACCAAGATCGTACATACGATCGGCTTCATCAAGCACTACTACATCGATATTATTAAGTTTGTAAGCGCCTTGCTTGAAGTAATCAATTAAACGGCCACAGGTACCGATGAGTACATCAACACCCTCTTGTAATTCTGCTCGCTGCGATTCATAGCCTTCACCACCGTACACTACAGCCATTTTTAGGCCACAGCTGGCGGCAATTTTTTCAGCATCGTTAGCGATCTGAACGGCAAGTTCCCGCGTAGGTGCCATAACGAGAGCGCGAGGCTGTGTTTCACCGGGTACTCGTTGCGGTTGAATCATTAAATGGTTGAATAATGCGACGAGAAAAGCGATAGTTTTCCCGGTGCCGGTTTGTGCTTGACCGGCCACATCTTTGCCCTGTACAGCAATAGGCAAGCTCATTGCTTGAATTGGTGTACAGTACTCATAGCCGATTTGATTGAGGGCATCTAGCACTTTAGGATGCAATCCGAGCTCGGCAAACTTGGTTTCAGTTAAATGTTTTTTACTCATAAGTCGCAAGTTTAACAGGTTTAGACTTGCATTAAAAAACAGAATATAATGCAATGCGTTAAAAGATACCCACGAATGCAACCAATTGGAGATGCAACATGAGTGATAATATTGTTCAGCTAAGCGACGGCAGCTTTGAAGCAGACGTACTAAACGCTGATCAACCAGTTTTGGTCGACTTCTGGGCCGAATGGTGTGGACCATGTAAAATGATCGCGCCAATCTTAGATGAAGTGGCAGCAGAATACTCCGGTAAGTTGAAAGTTGGCAAGCTGAATGTAGATCATAACAACGAAACACCTCCTAAATACGGTATCCGTGGTATTCCTACCCTGCTACTGTTCAAGAATGGTGAAGTGGTTGGCACTAAAGTTGGTGCAATGTCGAAAACTCAACTTGCTGAGTTCTTAAACGAACACGTTTAAGCCTGAGTAAACAAACAGTTCTGAACGCTTTTGCGCGAAAATATATAAGTATTCGCGCAGAGGCGTTTAAAAACTGGACGATTTTTAGTTTTAGTGTTAAATTTATTTCGCAGCGTTTGAGTTCCTATCTAGCTGCCGTTTGTAAACAAACCTGTTACAAACTTGAAATCCGAATTTTGAAATATCAATACGAGCAGATTAACCAACGCAACCTAGTCGTGAGAGCGTATCCTTTAACGCACGATTCTGAGTGCATGGTCTGAATAACCAGCGTACTAAGGCACGTGTAAAAAGGTCGGTGTATCCGAACCTACTTAGAGCTGGTTGCCCACATCCCAAAACCTAGATAAACCTACCTACTATGAATCTAACCGAATTAAAGAATAAGCCTGTAAATGAACTGGTAAACCTCGCCGCCGAAATGGGCTTGGATAATATGGCGCGCTTGCGCAAGCAAGACATCATCTTTGCAATTTTAAAAGCGCACTCGAAGAGTGGCGAAGATATTTTTGGCGATGGTGCACTCGAAATTCTGCAGGACGGCTTCGGCTTTTTACGTTCGGCAGATTCGTCTTATTTAGCTGGGCCAGATGATATTTATGTATCGCCAAGCCAAATACGCCGATTTAACTTGCGTACGGGTGATACTGTAGCCGGTAAAATTCGCCCACCGAAAGAAGGTGAGCGGTACTTTGCACTACTTAAAATCCGCGAAGTAAACTTCGATAAGCCAGAGAACTCGCGCAATAAAATATTGTTCGAAAACTTAACTCCGTTACATGCAAATGAGCGTTTGCGCATGGAGCGTGGTAATGGTTCTACCGAAGATATTACCGCCCGTATTTTAGATTTAGCCTCGCCAATTGGTAAAGGGCAACGTGGTTTGATTGTTGCACCGCCAAAGGCTGGTAAAACCCTATTATTACAGAACATTGCACAATCAATTGCGGCGAACCACCCAGATTGTGAGCTGATGGTATTGCTAATCGATGAACGCCCAGAAGAAGTAACAGATATGCATCGTTTGGTAAAAGGTGAAGTAATTGCTTCAACCTTTGATGAGCCGGCGAGCCGTCACGTGCAAGTAGCGGAAATGGTAATCGAGAAAGCGAAGCGCTTAGTTGAACACAAGAAAGACGTAGTGATTTTGCTGGATTCTATTACTCGTTTAGCGCGAGCTTATAACACTGTAATTCCTAGCTCAGGCAAGGTATTAACTGGTGGTGTAGATGCCAACGCACTGCATAAACCAAAGCGTTTCTTTGGTGCTGCACGAAATGTAGAAGAGGGTGGTTCTTTAACCATTATTGCAACTGCGTTAATCGACACTGGTTCGAAAATGGACGAAGTAATCTATGAAGAATTTAAGGGCACCGGTAACATGGAGTTGCACTTAAATCGGAAAATTGCTGAGAAGCGTGTATTCCCAGCTATCGATTACAACCGCTCAGGTACGCGTCGTGAAGAGTTACTTACTTCACCAGAAGAACTACAAAAAATGTGGATCTTGCGGAAAATTGTGCACCCAATGGGTGAAATTGAAGCAATGGAATTCCTCATCGATAAATTATCGATGACCAAAACCAACGATGAGTTCTTTGAATCGATGAAGCGTTCTAAGTAGTATTTCGGAACGAGCAAAAAACCCGCTGCGGCGGGTTTTTTAATTATTGAGATCCCTTTCATAGTTAGCACCGTTCTTAACTGCGCACCCTACATCTACATTGGCTGCAGCAAAACTGATATACTTCATTCACTTTTAACCGAATTGGCAGTACGCATGAAATATCGTGATTTACGGGATTTTATTGCCCAACTTGAAGAACGCGGCGAATTAAAGCGTATCACTCAAGAAATAGACCCCTATTTGGAAATGACCGAAATTGCCGACCGCACTTTGAAAGCGGGCGGGCCTGCGCTGTTATTTGAAAACCCCAAAGGCCATAGTATTCCTGTATTGGCCAACTTGTTTGGCACGCCAGAGCGTGTGGCTATGGGCATGGGCCAAAATGATGTAGCTGCTTTGCGAGAAGTGGGTAAGTTACTTGCATATCTGAAGGAGCCAGAGCCACCTGCTGGCTTTAAAGATGCTATGAGCAAGCTACCGCTGCTGAAAAAAGTGCTGAGTATGGCGCCAAAACAGTTAAAGAACGCGCCGTGCCAAGAAGTAGTAATGAGTGGCGATGAGATAGATTTAAATCAGATTCCAATTCAACATTGCTGGCCAGGCGATGTAGCGCCATTGGTAACGTGGGGCTTAACGGTAACTAAAGGGCCGCATAAGAAGCGCCAGAATCTCGGTATTTATCGGCAGCAGCTTATAGGCAAGAATAAATTAATTATGCGCTGGCTTAGCCACCGCGGTGGTGCCTTAGATTTCCGTGAATTTTGCCAACAGAATCCAGGCGAACGCTTTCCTGTAGCGGTAGCGCTAGGCGCCGACCCGGCAACTATTTTGGGTGCGGTTACCCCGGTACCTGATACGCTTTCTGAATATGCATTTGCTGGTTTACTGCGCGATAGTAAAACCGAAGTGGTAAAATGCGTGAGTAATGATTTACAAGTGCCTGCTCATGCTGAGTTTGTGCTGGAAGGTTATATTGAGCCGGGTGAAATGGCAGCTGAAGGGCCATACGGCGATCATACCGGTTACTACAATGAAGTAGATGAGTTCCCTGTATTTACGGTAACGCATATTACTCACCGTAAAAATCCGATTTATCACAGCACCTATACTGGGCGGCCGCCAGATGAGCCAGCAATTTTGGGTGTGGCATTAAATGAAGTGTTTGTGCCCATTTTGCAGAAGCAATTCCCGGAAATTGTTGATTTTTATTTGCCACCGGAAGGCTGCTCGTACCGTATGGCTGTGGTAACGATGAAGAAATCTTACCCAGGCCACGCGAAGCGAGTAATGCTTGGTGTATGGAGCTTCTTGCGCCAGTTTATGTACACAAAGTTTGTGATTGTATGCGATGACGATGTAAATGCGCGAGATTGGAAAGATGTGATTTGGGCGATTACTACTCGTATGGACCCCGCCCGAGACACAGTAATGATTGAAAATACACCGATCGATTATCTTGATTTTGCATCACCAGTATCAGGTTTAGGCTCGAAAATGGGCCTAGATGCCACCAACAAGTGGCCTGGTGAAACAAATCGCGAGTGGGGCACACCCATCGTAATGGATAGCGCTGTGAAAGAGCGTATCGATACCCTGTGGGATGAACTAGGAATTCTGGATTCGTAACCTATGCCAATTGTAAAAAGCCAAGTTCGCCGCTGTGAGGCGGTGAACGAATTTGTGTATCTTGTTGATATCGAACTACCAGAACCCATTCAGTTTATCGCTGGCCAATATTTAATGGTGGCCATGGCTGCAGATGATTTGCGGCCTTTCTCGATAGCATCTAGCCCGCATGCGGGCGGCAGTACGCATGTGCAATTGCACATTGGTGCTAGCCCAGACAATCCGTATGCCTGGCAAGTTATTGAACGTATTCATGCCGAAGGTGAGCTTACTTTGCATATACCAGCAGGAGATGCTGGCTATCGTAGTGATAGTGAACGGCCGTTGTTGTTGGTAGCTGGCGGTACCGGTTTTTCTTATACTTGGAGCATACTGAAAGCGCATTTAGCGAGCAGCTGTAAGCGTTCACTTACGCTGTATTGGGGCGTTAGAAACGCCAACGATCTTTATATGCATCAAGAACTGCGTCAGCTAGCAGAGCAACACGCGCATTTTACCTATATTCCGGTAATCGAAAACATGCCTACGCCGGCTATTGGCAATGGTGTTGCGGGTACACTGATCCCTGCGGTGTTAAATAGTGGTTTAGTGCTGGCAGATTATGATGTGTATATCGCTGGGCGTTTTGAAATGGTAGGCGTTGCCCGCGATGCATTTAGCAAAGCGGGCTTACCGAAAAGCCAATTGTTTGGCGATGCATTAGCCTTTATTTAAAGATTCCACATACTCGATTTTGTGTAAGCGAGATTAGTTTTTAACGATTGTTTGCTGGTAATTTGTCGCCGAAATCTTGCAAACATTGCGGCTTTCGTTATACTGCCGCCGCTGCAGTGAAAAACTGACAGTAATTACCAAAGGGGTGCCGCGCTTCGAAATTGGAAGCAAGGCTGAGATACAGATGTGAACCCTTTGTACCTGATCCGGTTAATACTGGCGTAGGGATTGGTAATCACCTTTGCTATTAGTGCTATCGATGTTTGTTATAATTGATACTGCGAATACGCTCACCAATACGGCGCTTAACCGGATCTCATCTTTTAAAGCATTAACAAAAGAAGAGATCCTTATGAAGTTTGCAAAACTTTCCATCGCGGTTGCCGCGGCCTTATCCACAACTCTCGTTGTTCCGAGCACCAGTTTCGCTACCGAAGAGGCGATTGAGCGCATTACTGTGCGTGGTGATTTCCGCAGCCGCGATATTGATGATGTTGCGGGCAGCATTTCTGTGCTGAGTGCGCACGATATTGAAAATCGCTCTGCCGCACATTTAGAAGAAGCATTAATGCTGGCGCCGAATGTAAATTTAGCCTCTGGCGCATCGCGCGCAAGCTTTTTACAAATTCGCGGTATCGGTGAGCGCAGCCAATTTGTTGATCCCATTAACCCTTCTGTAGGTTTGGTAATTGATGGCATCAATTACAGTGGCATTGGTGCTGCCGGCACCTTATTCGATATCGGCCAAGTAGAAGTATTTCGGGGGCCGCAAAGCACGCGCTTTGGTGCCGATGCTATGGCGGGCGTAGTGTATTTGCATAGCGTGGAACCCACCTATGCGCCAAGTGGCCAAGTAGAGGCGATGTGGGCGAATTACAACTCGTATGCTGCTGGGGTGGCGTTTGGCAATCGCGTTACTGATAACTTCGCAGTGCGTGGCTCGCTATATTCCAATACCAGCGATGGGTTCACCGAAAATACCTTTCTAGAGCGTAAAGACACCCAAAATATTGATGAGCTTACCCTACGTTTGAATGGCGTTTGGGAAGTAAGTGATGATTGGCAATTGCAGCTTACCTACCATCGTTTTGATATCGATAATGGCTACGATGCATTTAGTTTAGATCGTACGCGGGAAACCCTTTCCGATACTCCTGGCAGAGATACCTTAGATAGCCACGCTGGCCGCATTGCTGCAACTTACTCAGGTGCAGAAAGCTTTGCTGTGCAATTGTTCGCGAGCTATTTAACTGCTGATTCAGAATATAGCTACGATGAAGATTGGGCTTTTGAAGGGATTCGGCCAGGTTGGGAATACAACTCGTTTGATGCGTATTTCCGTGAGCGTGATCAACTTGAGCTCGAAACGCGTGTGCTTTCGGCCGCCCCGATAGAATTTTTGGGCTATAGCACTGATTGGTTAGCGGGCGCCTATGTGCAGCAGCGTACGCAAGATCTGAACCGTGAATATACCTTCTTAAGCGCACCATTTTCGAGTAGCTATGATTCTGATCGAACGGCTGCCTACGGTGAACTACAGCAGGAATTAAGCGATCGCCTACGGTTAACTTATGGCGTGCGTTGGGAACGTTACGATAATGATTATGCCGATAGCCGCGGCATTATTGCGAGCCCTACTGCAAGTGCTTGGGGCGGGCGCGCTAGCTTGGAATATAGCCTTGCGCCGCTGCAGCAAGTGTACGTAACGGTAACCCGCGGCTTTAAAGCGGGTGGCGTAAATGGCGAAGCCCTCGGCCGAGTTGAAGATCGTAATCTTGAAGATCATCGTGAGTTCTTAGAATCTCGCGCTACCTTTGCACCGGAATACCTTACTAGCGCAGAAGTTGGCTACAAAGTATTTTTGCCTGAGCAGAGCTTACGTTTGCATGTAAATGCTTTTTATAGCTGGCGCGATGATATGCAGGTGAATGCCTATGTAGAACGTGAAGGTGTATTTGTTACTTATACCGATAACGCATCGGCTGGTAAAAACTATGGTATTGAAGCGCAGCTTGATTATGTGCCAACTGCGGCACTGCGCGTGTTCTTGAACCTAGGTTTATTACAAACGGAGTTTAATGATCTATTGTTGCGTGACGGCACTAACCTTGCGGGCCGTGACCAGGCCCATGCACCAAATTATCAAGTAAACCTTGGTGGTGAGTGGTTATTGCGCGATAACTTGAGCCTACGGGTAGAAATGGATGCGCGGGATAAGTTCTACTACTCGAACAGCCATGATATTCAATCTAGTAGCTACCAACTGTTGCACGCGCGTTTGAATTACCAAGTGCAAAACTGGGAATTTAGCTTGTGGGCGCGGAATTTGTTGAACGAAGATTACACCACCCGCGGGTTCTTCTTCGGCAATGACCCACGCAAAGAATATGCACCAGAAAATTATGTGCAATACGGCGAGCCAAGCCGTGTAGGTGTAACGGCCCGGTATCGTTTTTAATTCGCTATTATATCGTTACCGATAATTTCCAGAAGTATGGGCGAGGGCTAAGATGTGAGAGCTTAGTTCTCGCCCAATTTCTCGTCCAGTTTTTTAGAGCAGGGCCAATTTGAGGTGAAAACCTTATTCGGAGATCAGAACATGCAATTATCAGCAGAAATTAGCTTGTATCCATTAGCAGATGAATACCTCAGCGTAATTAAGGAATTTGTTGAGCGTTTGGCGAAATACGAAGAAATTAGCGTAAATACCAACACCATGAGTACACAGGTTTTTGGTGAGTTTCGTACCGTAATGGCGATACTCACCGAAGAGCTTGAGCGCGTGTATCAGCATGTGCCTTCACAAGTGTTGGTATGCAAGTTTATTAATCGCGATTTAAATCCACATGGATAGTGTTTTAGAGCTTCTCGCACTTTCTTCTAATGCGGAGTTGTTGGCGGTTGCATTAGCAATCGCCTACGTAATTTTAGCGATTCGGCAAAGCCTTTGGTGCTGGCCGGCTGCGGCCATTAGTGCCAGTATTTATACAGTGCTGTTTTTTACCGGCCGGCTGTATATGGAATCGGTTCTGCAAGTTTTTTATGTGCTTATGGCAGGCTACGGTTATTGGAACTGGCGCTACCGCGCTGCTGTTCGTGTGGGTGAACCGCGCGCAGGTGAAGAGGGCAAAACACCCGCAGTTAGCGATATTCTGCAGCTACAGTGGCAATGGCACGCGAAGTGGTTTGTGATATTAAGCGTACTTAGTTTGCTTATCGGTACCCTGCTGGTGCGTTTTACTGATGCCGATATGGCGTACCTCGATACCTTTACTACGGTGTTTAGTTTCTTCGCAACTTTTCTCGTGGCTCGCAAGGTACTCGAGAACTGGTTATATTGGATTGTAATTGATGTAGTATATGTAGGGTTATTTTGGGCAAAAGGCTTTCATGCTACCGCGCTACTTTTTGCCATTTATACTATTATGGCTGCAATTGGTTATTGGCGCTGGCGGCAAAGTATGCAGGAAGCGCCGCAACCTCAGGCACGCTATAACTAAGTTACTCATTCAATCTAATAAGGAACTATAATTTATGGCATTTCCCACCTGGTGTCTGGCTGAGCTGCCAGTTCATGGTGTTTGGAAAACGCGCTCAATAGGGGGCGATTTAGCTAATTCAACCTGGTGCATAGAGAATGGCGAACACACATATGTAGTGAAGCAATATGCCCATGATGAGGCTTTTGGCCGAGCCCAGGGTGATGCCGTTGCGGCAGACATTGAGCTGGCGAATAGCGGCCTTGCGCCAGCCATAATTTATAGTAACCCAGAGCAAGGGGTGGTGATTACCGAATGGATTGCTGGTGAGCCCGTTGCCGCGATTTTCGATCCCATCACCCGAGCTGAGCAACTTGGTAAAGCACAAGCAGCGATTCACCAACTTACACCGCAACTTCCGCATTGGTCTTTATCGCAGCGTGTACATGGCTATTGTGATGCTCTAGCGCAACTTGATCGTAAAGCAGGTGAGCAGGCTCGCGAAGATTGTGCAAGTTATCGGGATCTTTTTACCGCTTGGAATGAAGGGCCACGAGTTTTTTGCCACCACGATTTAAATGCCGAGCACGTATTTTTTGAACCCAAAATTCGTATTATTGATTGGGAATATGCAGGTTACGGCCATCCCGGCTTTGATGCTGCCTCCACGGTAGTGGTGAATGATCTATACGATGATGAAATTGTTGAGTTTTTAGAGGCCTATAATGCTAATGCGAGTAACGTGGTGAGCCGTGATGAACTGCGCGATTGGATTCGCCTGATTGCCTTAGTGAATCGAATTTGGTTTGCGTTACAAGATGCATTAGCGAAAGGGTTAGTAAATGAATCAACCCACTAAACCTGATCTCAACGAGCGGTTATATCAATATCTTGCCGAAGATGAAGATGCTCGGGTATGCAAAGATATTCCTGATGCTGCCTGCAATGAACAACCGAAAGCATTTGTACTGCACTTATGGAGCCTTACCCTCACCAAACTCGGTGATTCATTAGTAAGTGCGCGTTTAGTATTACCTTGGATGCTTTCGGTGGTTGGCGCACCGGCATTCTTTATCAGCATGTTAGTTCCCTTACGTGAATCCCTTTCTTTGTTACCACAATTATTTGTGGCCCAACGCATGCGTGAAAAGCCGGTGCGCAAGTGGTTTTGGGTTGTGGGTAGTGTTGGCCAAGGCATCGCCTTGGTAATGATAGCCACAGGATTTCTCCTGCTCAGCGAACAATTAACCTGGCAGTTATCGGCCACTGGGTTTGGTTGGTGGGTAATTGGCTGGCTATTTATTTTTAGTTTGGCCCGAGGAATTTGCTCAGTTGCCAGTAAAGATGTTTTAGGCAAAACCATTTCAAAAACACGTAGGGGCCGGCTCACTGGCTTGGCGGCCTCCACTGCCGGAATGCTTACCTTAGCCACTGCGTTAGTGATTATTTTTGCTCCAGAAGTTGCAGGCAGTTACGTGTTGTTCGTATTTTTACTGCTGGGTGCTGCTTTGCTTTGGTTTGTGGCAGCATTTACCTATGCCTGCATTCCGGAAGTAGCCGGTGCTACCGAAGGTGGTGGTAACGCTATTACGGAAGCGCTGAAATCCCTAGCGTTGCTTTGGCAAGATAAGCAGTTTGGCAGCTTTGTTGCTACGCGAGCGTTGTTAGTGTCATCTGCGTTTTCCATTCCTTACATTGTGGTGTTAATTCAGCGCCAAACCGAAGGTGTATTAACCGGGTTAGGCGGCATGCTGTTAGCCAGTGGCTTAGCAGGTATGCTGGCTGGGCGCTTTTGGGGCAAGTGGTCGGATAGTGCCAGCAACCATGTAATGGCCGCAGCTGCGTTTTTGGCTTCCGCAGTAATGGCGCTAACGCTGTTGCTTGATGTTACTGTGCAGAATTGGTTAGGTAGTGTGGTTGTTGGGGGTGGGTTAATATTTCTTGCCGCGGTGGCGCATCACGGTGCGCGGGTGGGGCGCAAAACATACCTTATAGATATGGCTAGCCAAGAAAACCGTGCCCAGTATACAGCAGTGAGTAACACGGTAATTGGCGTGCTACTCCTGCTCGGTATGTTGCTCGGTGTACTCGACCAGTTCCTGGGTACTTACGCGGTGCTCGGCTTGTTGATTGTGGTTGGGGTGATTGCCGGTGTACGCGCACTTACGTTGCCGAATGTAACTGATTAACTGGAGCCGTCATTGCAACGTTATTTTCCTTTGATACAAGGCACACCACAAGCTATTGCGGCAGGAGCGGCATGGGTTGTTATCGCGACCCTTTTGGGAGCTTTGTTTTTACCTTGGCTAACGATTGGCAACATCTCATTACTATATGTTGCAGGAATTGTTTTTGTGGGTGTTCAGGGAGGGTTAGTTGCGGCGATCACCACGGCAATTATAAGTTTTTTGAGCTTTAATTTCTTTCTTACCAGCCCGCAATTTACTTTTCGTGTGGATTCCCAAGACGATATTATTACTTTAGTTTTTATGATGGCCTTTAGTTTGCTCGTAGCACCGGCTGCATCATTAATTCGTAAGCAGATCATAACAACAGAATCTCTGCGCAAAGCGAAGTTAGAAACTGAAATGGAGCAGCTAAAGAACGCGCTTTTATCGTCAGTTTCGCATGATCTACGCTCGCCATTGAGCGCCATCATGGGATCTGCGGAAATGCTTCGTGATAAGCAAAATATGCTCTCAGATAGCAACAAGCACGACCTTGTTAGCGGTATTTATATGGAAACAAAGCGGCTAGATAAATATATTCAAAACCTTCTTGATATGACCCGGCTAGGTTATGGAGAGCTTGAACTGCAGCGAGATTGGGTAACGTTAGGTGATATCATTGCCTCCTTAACTAAACGGTTAATGTTATATCCTGTTCGATTAGATGATAATGAATACCGCCATGGGCCCCAAATCGATGTTGCCTTGCATGATAATGATGCACTTTTATATGTTCATGCGGCATTGATCGAACAAGCCCTTTTCAATATTGTTGAAAATTGTTGTCGTTTCGCGCCGGTAAATATCCCTGTTCGGGTTCGTTCTTACTTGATAACTGCTGATACCCTACGAATAGAAATTGAAGATGAAGGCCCGGGAATACCGGAAGGTGAAGAAGAACAGATTTTCACGATGTTCTTCTCAAAAAGCTCTAACCTTAACGAGAGTTCATCGAGAGGAATGGGGCTCGCGATAAGTAGAGGTATGCTCGGCGCCCATGGGGCCTCTTTAAACGTGGATACAGAATACGCAATGGGAGCGCGGTTTATAATCGACTTACCAATGCATAGAAACGAAAGTAGCTGAATGTGTGCCATTGTTAAATCGGGTGGTAAGTAGAGGCGTGGTGAGCAGTAAAATTCTAATTGTTGAAGATGAAGCGAATATTCGCCGAATGTTACAAATTGCTCTTCATAGCGAAGGCTATCAAGCGCTTGAGGCTGAAAGTGCATTTGCAGCGAAGCAGTGGCTGAACAGCACAGCGTTTTCCTGCATTCTTCTCGATCTGGGGCTTCCTGATGAAGATGGAAAATCGCTGGTGCGTTTTATTCGAACGCTAGTTGATACACCTATCATCGTGATCTCGGCGCGAGAGCACGAGCAAGAAAAGATTGCGGCACTCGATGCAGGCGCAAACGATTATATTACAAAACCTTTCAATGTAGGTGAGCTGTGCGCGAGAATTCGTGCAGCAACCCGCAATAAAAAAGTAGTTCAAGTAGCTGAGCAGCTAAGCGACAAAATTTTAACCATCGATTTCGCCGCTCGTTTGGTAACCTTAAATGGTGAGCCACTTGAGCTAACTCGTAAGGAATACCAAGTGCTTGAAGCGCTCGCTCGTGCGCCTGAAAGGGTCGTTACACAAACGCAGCTGCTGTGTGATATTTGGGGACCAACGCACGCCGAAGATAGCCATTATCTCCGTATCGTTATCAGCCATTTACGCCGTAAACTAGATTGCCGTGAACTTGATCACGACCATCAGTATATCCACACCGAACAAGCCGTAGGTTATCGGCTCAAGCTTTTATAGCCATTAACCAATCGGTACTTTTACCTCAGGATAGCCTAAGTGTTTAGGTTTAGGGCTCGCAAGAAAATATGCCATAGTGAGTGGGCCCAAGCGGCCAACGAACATGAGCACCATAATCAGCACTTGCCCGAATACAGATAACTCGCCTGTGAGGCCTCGCGATAAGCCTACCGTTGCAAATGCGGATACCGCCTCAAACACAACATCTAAAAATGGTTGATGCTGAAGAACTGTAAGTAAGAATATAGCTATCCAGATAAGCGCTACAGATATCAAGGTTAGCGCCAATGCTTTACGAACCGTGTTACGTGGAATAGTGCGGCCTAATAAAACAACTTCATCACGCTGGCGCAGATAAGCGTAAGTTGCCATAACCAACACGATAAATGTCATTACTTTAATACCGCTAGCGGTACTTAATGAACCACCGCCAATAAACATCAGTAAAAGCATTAAGGTAGTAGTGCTGTCTTCCAAAGCGCTAATATCAATAGTATTAAAGCCTGCAGTGCGTGTTGTGGTTGCTTGGAACCATGCCGCCCACCATTGTTCCGATGATGTTAGTGATTTTAGGGTTTCTGGGTTATCTAACTCGAGTATAAAAATAATTAGCATAGCGAAAACGTTGATCAATACCACGCTTGTAAGCAATGCTTTGCTGTAAATACTGAGCTTTCTCCAGCGTCGCCGTTGCCAGATATCCATCCATACGCCGAAGCCCAAACCACCGGTAATAAACAAGCCGGTGATAATGATATTAATCGTGGGGTCGCCGACATACTGCATTAAGCTGTTAGCATCGAGAGCAAATCCGGCATTATTAAAGGCTGAAATTGCATAGAAGAAGCTATGAAATAATGCTTGTTGCCAGGCCATCTCAGGCAACCACCGCAAAAATAAGATGAGCATTCCCGCGCTTTCAACAATTAAAGCGAAAACAATTACCGCCTTCGCAGTTTGTACTACAGTGGCCCAAGATGTTTGATTGAACGCCGCGGTAGCAATGATTTGTTGCCGAAAGCCGATTTTTCCACCAATAGCTATCAGCGCAACAATAGCGAAGGTCATTAAACCAAGGCCTCCGGCTTGAATTAGCAAAGCGATAATGAGCTGCCCGAACATAGTGAAATCTGTGCCGGTATCAACAACAACTAGCCCGGTAACCGTAACTGCTGAAGTAGCAGTAAAAGCTGCTTCAAGTAGTGAAATGTTGGAATTAGCAGACATCGGCAACATTAATAAAAATGTACCGATAACAATCAATCCTGCAAACCCTAAAGCTAGTATTGTGGGTGGGCTGAGCTGAATTTTCTTGCGGCTATGGTTAACTTTAGGATGTAAAGAAATATAGCGGCTATTCATTTCAACAACGGTCCAAGTTTGGTGAGTACATCGCGAGTACCCACTAAAACTAAGTGATCTTTATTCTGCAGGGATAAATTATCGTCTGGATGATGAAATATCTCTATGTCGCGTTTAACCAAAAGAATATTAACTTGGTTTCCAGTTGCTTTACGCAGGTGCCCTACAGTTTTTGAGCTTATTTTCTCGGTGATATTTACATCCACAATGAACGTGTTGTGTCCTAATCCGATGTAGCTGTTGACTATTGGGTAGTTTAGCGACTGTGCTACGCGAATACCCATTTCTTCTTCGGGATGAACAATATTGCGTACGCCCAACTTACTCAGAATAGAGTGATGCGCAGAATCACCCGCCTTAACCCATAGACAACGAATTCCTAAATTTAAAAGGTTTAAAGTGCATAGTAAACTTGCTTGTAAATCTTCACCAATTGCTACAACTATCCCATCACAATTGCTCAGATTTAGCTCTTTAAGTGCGCGCTCATCGGTGGCATCAGCAATAATAGTTTGTGATAGGCGTTCGGCAAGAGGCTCGGCAGCTTTTGGGTCGATATCAATACCTAGCACTTCATTCCCAAGGTGCATTAGCTCAAGCGAAGTAGTAGTACCAAATCGACCAAGGCCAATAACTGCAAAATACGCCATGATTCTTCCTTTTTAAATCATATTAGATAGCCATTATTTTAAGAGGTAATGCGATTCAAAGGTGTAAAATTTCCATAAAAAAAACCTCGAACTTCAGAAAAGATCGAGGTTTCTATCGGTAGCTATCTGGCGCTAATTAACCTTCCAAACGCCCATCACGAATGTGTTTCTCGCCGCGTGCTTTGGCGAGCTGAACTTGCTTCTCGCGCTCAGCATACCGCTCTTTCTGGCTTGGCGTAGTTTTAGCAAAACAATGCGGGCAGCTTACGCCTTTTTCATATTGCTCTGATTGCATCTCTTCTGCAGTGATTGGCATGCGGCAAGCGTAACACTGATCGTAAGAACCTTGCTGCAAACCATGTTTCACGGTTACGCGTTGATCGAATACAAAGCACTCGCCATCCCACATACTTTCTTCAGCTGGCACTTCTTCAAGGTATTTCAGAATACCACCATGCAGGTGATACACCTCGTTGAATCCAAGCTCTTTTAAGTACGCAGTAGATTTCTCACAACGGATACCACCGGTGCAAAACATGGCTACTTTTTTGTGCTTTTCTTTATCTAGATGCTCTTTCACGTAATCAGGGAATTCGCGAAAGGTTTCCGTTTTCGGGTTGATCGCCCCTTTGAAAGTGCCAACGGCGTACTCATAATCGTTGCGGGTATCAATCAACAGCACTTCAGGATCGCTGATAATGCGGTTCCACTCTGCCGGTGCCACGTATGTGCCCACGATATTTTTGGGGTCTACCCAATCGAGGCCCATAGTAACAATTTCTTTCTTCAGCTTAACCTTGGTGCGGTAAAATGCTTGGGTTTCGCTAGGCGATTCTTTGTGTTCTAAATCAGCAAAGCGGATATCGCTTTTTAACCAATTAAGCACATTATCGATAGCTTGGCGGGTACCGCAAATGGTGCCATTAATGCCTTCGCGGGCGAGTAAAAGAGTACCTTTTACCTCGTTTTCGGCCATAACATCAAATAATGGTTGGCGAAGATCTTCATAATCATTGAGCTCTACGAACTTGTAGAGCGCTGCACAAATATACTGCATTGCTATTTCCTTTCGGCTGCCTGAATCGTAAATCCAGCGCGGTTAAAATCGCCGCGAATTATAGCAGAAAGAGAAGAGCCACGCATAGCGTGGCTCTTGTTTGCATTAATCATAACATTCGCTTTTTTCAATGCAGTTGCGCTGAATCAATAACCACGATGATTGGGTCATGATCTGAAGAGCGAAATGGTGTTGGGGCATAAAAATGCTCTTGCTGCCACTCTGTTTTCCCGTTTAACGGATACTCAAAAGCAACCGGCTCATCGGCATTAATGTGCCAATGTGCCATACCTTGTACTGCATCCCAAATGGATTCGTGCACAAGAATATGATCGAGGCTGCCCATTTCACCACGAAACACATACGAAGCTGCTTCTGAATCAAAGTGCTTGGCTAAGTTAGGGTAGCCAGCGGCCTCTAGCACCGCGAGAGGGTCTTCCATCTTGTAAGCATTAAAATCACCTAGCACCACGTAGTTCGAATGGCTTAATTCTTTCGGGTTATCGGCAAGCCAGTTTGCTAACTCTTGCGCCGTTTCGGTGCGCAATACATTCCAACACGCTTGACCATCATTTTGGTTGGCATTCACATCATCGCGATCACGCGGGCAGCCACCTTTTGATTTGAAATGGTTGGCCACCACGGCGATTTCTTTGCCGCTGTTGTTAATGCGGAAATTTTGCAATAGCGGTGGTCTGCTACCCCAACTAAAGGGCCCTGCGCTGGTCCAGGTTGCTGTGCCTTCGGCAGTTACGCGATCGCTACGATATACAATCGCCTGAGTAATTGCGTCGCCGCCGATACCCGGTGCATCGGCAGAGATATAGCTATATGGGGTGCCGGTTACCGCTGCATTCAACCCGCGGGTTAAATCAGCTAGGGCACTGTTATTATCGAAGCCATCATTTTCCATTTCCATCAGGGCATAAATATCAGCATCAAGCGCTATCATCGTGGCGATGGTTTTTGCGCGTTGGCGCGCAAACTCTTCTGCTGTTGCAGCGCCGCGCGGGGTAGGGAAACCAGCACCTTGGCCATCGCCATTAAAATAGTTCAATACATTGAACGCAACAATGCGCACATCGCCTGCTGGCAGTTCCGGAACCTCTGGACGCGGATTGGTGGCTATAAATTCAGGAGTAGTTACCGGATGAATGTGGTAGTTGCTGCCCACACGCACCAGTATACCTTCGATATTGCGCACGGTATCCCCGCTACGCACCGGATTATCCATACTCAAGCCGCCTGTTGGGTAGGGAATGTGTTCAGGATTCTCCACCCATGAGCCATCGTCGAGCACTAACCTGCGGGCATTATTATAAGCCGAACGAACCGGCACATCTGGCCCGGGTTGTACTACTTGTGTTGGTGTATAAAGCCGTTCTGTAGCAATATCGAGGGTGCCAAAACGAGCCAGCTGGTAGTGGCCAATTACCAGCATATCTTGGCTTAGTTGCACGCGATGATGGATGAGATCATCAAGTGATTCATTGCCTGTTAGCGGTAAGCTGATGGATACTTTGGGTATCTCACTAGTGCCACAGTTGGCGATATTACTTAAATCGCTGAGCTGCCAACCACCGTAGTAGCTGCTTACGCTACCCGTTACTTGTAGCTCTTGGCCTTCTGCAACTGAGGCTAGCTCTCCGGCATCGGCTACGAAGGCAGCACCATCTTCGCCTTGAATAAAGAAGCCACCAAGTTGTTGTTCACCATGGAAAATACCCTGTACCACGCCACTTACAACTACGTTTTGCCCTTCACTTAATTGCTGAAAAGGCGTTACGTTGCCATCACAACTGGCTGTTGTGGCTAGTTCAGAAGATTGCTCACCCGTACAGCCGGCAAGCACCGCAATACTCAGTGTGGCGAATAATAGCTTGGGGATTACCAAATTATTTAACAATGTAACGTTCATAGGTGTTCCTAGTTTTTCAATGCAAATGATTATGCTGAAGGTGCGGCTACATGGGTGGCTTTTACGCGCTCATCGGCATAACAACCGAGCACCTTAACAAAGCGGGTAATGGCTTTTAGTTCTTGCAGTGCGGCACGCCACTGTGGGCTTTGCTCATGCACTGCCAAATCAACATAGAAAAGCTCTTCCCAAGGGTTGCCAGGCATCGGCCGCGATTCCAGCTTAATTAAGTTCAATTCGTGCTGGCGCAAGGTAATCAATGCATCAGCAAGCGCGCCGGGTTGATTGTGAGTTGCCATAATTAAGCTCGTGCGCGCTGGCAGTTGCTGGGGTACATGGCAAGGTTCGCGTTGAATAACAATAAAACGCGTTTGGTTGCCCGGCTGATCGGCAAGATTATTGGCAATCGCCACTAAATCGAATAGGGCACCACCACTTTGCGAACCTAATGCCGCAACACCAGGTTCGCCGCTGGCCGCAACGAGCTCCATTGCATGCGCCGATGAGGGGCAAGAAAGAACTTTCACGTTGGTTAAGTGGCTTAAATAGCGAGAACATTGTGCTATGGCTTGTGGATGGCCATAAATAGTGCGTAAATCGGCAGATTCCATACCTTTGCGAACTAAAATCTGGTGCTCTACAGACAGATAGGTTTCCGCCACAATGTGCAAGTGAGTATGGCGCAGTAAATCGTATACTTCATTAATTGAGCCGGAAGTGGAGTTCTCGATCGGTAAAATACCTAAAGTGGTATTGCCATCTTCAACGGCCTTCAACACATCATTAAAGGTTTCACAAGACATGCCCTGCATTAAGCATTGGCGCCGATTAGCGTATCCTTGTGCAGCTAAGTGCGAGTAGCTACCGGCTGTGCCTAAGTGGGCAATGGCAAGTGAGCCGGTATTATTGCTTTGCTGCATCCATGCTTGTTGAGTAAGCACCGAATCTTCGATAATAATGTGGTATAGGCGGGTTAAATAGCCGGCATCAAGGCCTAGCTCGCGGCCTATGGCCATTAATTTTAATAATAATGAGGCTTCGCGCTCAGTATCACGAACAGCCCCTTCTTGCTGTGCTTTGCTTTTTGCTACTGCAAGTACTATATCGCGGCGTTCCGCTAGGGCTTGTAGAATGCGTTGATCGATGTTTTCTATGCGTTCACGCAACTCACCAAGCCCGAGTTTCTCACTCGCGTTAGAGGTGGTTTCTAATTCAGTTTTATTTGCTTTATTCATGCTGGCCGCGCCCTCAGCTCTACGTTTACTACACTGAACTTCCGAAGATAGCATGAAATAAACGCGAGAGTTAGGTACAGTAGCGCAATAACTATGGCAGTTTGCTGAGATATTAAACACACAATAACGGGGTTTCTAATGCAGCCTTATGTACAACAAGAATTACAACAAAAATTACCACAAAAAGTACAACAACATAGTGTAGGTGGAGCGCGTGTACTTCGGGGCGCGCTAGCTGCTGCAGTAGTGATCGCAATTAGCGGCTGTTCAGCAGAACAAGCAGCGCCAACGGAAGCGCCGCACGTGGCCTTTTTTAATGCTCTGCATAGCTTGTGTGGCAATGCTTATGCAGGTGAGCGTATTGTGGAACGGCCGGGGCAAGATTTACTCGAAGGTGATGAAGCACTAACCGTGCATTTTCGCGAGTGTTCGGAAACGGAAATTAAAGCACCATTCCACATTGAGCAGCCGGCCACGAACACTTGGGATCGTTCCCGTACCTGGATTTATTCTTTAGCCGGCGATCACCTAACCATTAATCATGATCACCGCGAACCAGATGGCTCTCATTCAGAACATACGTTTTATGGCGGTGCAACAGTAGATAGCGGAACTGCTGAGCAACAAATGTTTATTTATACCGAACGCACAGGAGATGCTGGTGAGGTGTTGGGCTGGCGCATTGAAGTTGTGCCAGGTAAGCGTTATAGCTATGGCACTATGGCAGATGGTGAGTGGACATGGCGCATTGATTTTGATTTAACTACAACAATTGCATTGCCTCCTGCGCCATGGGGATTCGAGTAGAACAGCCAATTAGGTGCGAAAATTTCGCGATCGGTGGGCGATTTGCGTTGATTTACCGAATTACATGTTTATAAATTCGCAGTAATTCGGGATAATGCGCAGCTGTTGCACAATCACAGATGTAAAATAGGGCTTCTTGTGGGAAAAACAACGATTATCGCGATTGCTGGGCCTTCGGCTTCAGGCAAAAGCTTGTTCGCTTCAACGGTATATCAAGAGCTTGTGGCTGAGCTGGGTGGAGAGCGGATTTCAGTGCTTTCAGAAGATGCTTATTATCGGGATCAAAGCCATTTATCACTCGAGCAACGAGTGCTAACGAACTATGATCATCCGAGTGCTTTTGAGCATGAATTATTAGCCGAACATATGAAGCAACTGCGCAATGGCGAGGCAATCGCCATGCCGCAGTATTCCTACAAAGAGCATACTCGCGTGAGCGTCACGATTCCGGTTACCCCGGCTCGAGTGATTTTGGTGGAAGGTATTTTATTGTTATGCGATGCCAAGTTACGCGAACAGTTTGATATTTCCGTATTTATGGATACGCCATTGGATATCTGTTTACTTCGCCGTATTAATCGGGATATTGAAATGCGTGGCCGTTCGCTTGCTTCAATTACCGAGCAATATGAACACTATGTGCGCCCAGCGTTTTTCGAGTTTATCGCGCCCTCAAAACAGTTTGCTGATTTGGTGGTAACGCGAGGCGGCCAGAACGAAATTGCCATTGATATAATTAAAACTAAAATCCGGCAACTTTTAGCAGAATAAGAAAGGAAAACAGGATGATTAGCCTCGTAGGAATGGCGGTATTGTTGTTAGTTGCGTTTGCATTCTCAACTGCCCGTAAAAGTATTCGTTGGCGTACCATTGTACTTGCTTTTGCTTTGCAAGCTGGGCTAGGTGCGTTCGTACTATATGTGCCGTTGGGGCAAGATTTACTGGGCGGCATAGCATTTGGTGTTGCCAGCATAATTGATTACGCCGGTGCAGGTATTACTTTCTTGTTCGGTGATCTGGGTAACTATTCACAAGGCTTTATTTTTGCTATTCACGTACTTAGCGTGATCGTGTTTTTCTCTTCATTAATTGCTGTGTTGTATCACTTAGGCGTAATGACCAAAGTAATTCACTTTATTGGGGGTGCTTTGCAGAAGTTGCTTGGCACGAGCCGGCCAGAATCAATGTCGGCAGCTGCCAACATTTTTGTTGGCCAAACTGAGGCACCACTCGTAGTTCGCCCTTTTATTCCTAATATGACCCGCTCAGAGCTTTTTGCCGTAATGGTTGGTGGCTTGGCATCTATTGCTGGTTCAGTGCTGGCGGGTTATGCGGGTTTAGGGATTGAACTGAAATATCTTATTGCCGCATCTTTTATGGCGGCGCCAGGCGCACTGTTGATGGCGAAAATTTTAGTGCCGGAAACGGAAGAGCCGAATAATGATTTAAGCCATGTGCCCACAGAAGAACGCCGTGCAAATGTAATTGATGCAGCTGCTGCTGGCGCATCAAGCGGTATGCAACTAGCATTAAACGTAGGTGCAATGTTATTGGCGTTCGTAGCCTTAATCGCATTGATTAATGGTTTACTGGGCTTTTTCGGTGGTTTCGTTGGCCAAGAAGAATTAACCATGCAGCTGATTTTTGGTTATATATTTCAGCCATTGGCATTCATTATGGGTATCCCATGGGACGAAGCGCAGATTGCAGGCAGCTTTATTGGTCAAAAATTAGTAATTAATGAATTTGTGGCGTACTTGGATTTCGCCAACTTCAAAGATGATATGAGCATGCAAAGCCAGGTAATTATTACCTTTATGCTGTGCGGTTTTGCGAATTTCTCATCGATCGCGATTTTACTTGGTGGCTTAGGCGGTATGGCGCCAAGCCGACGTAAAGATATTGCAACTATGGGTATGCGCGCATTGTTAGCTGCTACACTTGCTAACTTGATGAGTGCTTGCATCGCTGGGTTCTTCTTTGCATTAGCGGCGTAGGCCGCGTAACTTTTTGTAGTTAGCGATGTCTTAGTAAGAGTTTTGTGAATTAGGAGTATCACATGAAAAAATTAACAACATGGTTTGTTGCAGTAACGATTGGCTTAACCCTTGGGTTCGGCAACGTTCATGCTGAGGAAATTGATACCAGCAATCCATTTAAAATGCTTGAGCAAATCGCTGAACGTATGACAGTGCGCATTGGTGAAGAGCGTTCTTCAATTGAACAGAACCCGGGCTATTTGCGCGATATTATGGCGCAAGAATTAATGCCCCATTCTGACTACCAGTTTGCTGCTCGCCAAGTACTAGGCAGAAACTTTCAGCGTTTAAGCTCGGAACAACAGCAAGAGTTTATTGAAGTATTTCGTGAGTATCTAGTTACTACCTATGCTCGTGTATTTACCCAGTACGATGAAACTAAGCATAAAATTATTTTTGGCCGCCAAGGTAATTATGAAAATGAGCGCCGCGTAACCGTTCGTGCACAGTTGGTAGAAGAAGGTGGTCGGCCACCAGTGCGGTTGGATTTCCAATTGCAGCGTCGTAATCCGCAAGCCCCTTGGATGGCGTTTGATTTAGTGGCTGAAGGTGTGAGCATGTTAAACGCTCAGCGGTCAGAAGTGGAAGCATCATTACGCCAAAACGGTATTGATGGCACCATTCAATTGTTACGGGATCGCGCAAATCGCGAAATACGTTTAGATGAAGAATTAGATGTATCGGATTTCACTAATTAAGCACTGCGTGAGAATACGATAATAACCATGAAAACGGTGCTCAGAGTGCCGTTTTTTTATACGGTAGTTAAGCATACGGCGCTATCCGCCGTACCACATCTCTAACTCAATACCCAAAATCCAGCGCGCTTCGCGCCGTTCAATTAATTCTTCGCGCGGCCAATGCAGCCCGCCCCAAGCTTCTAAATACATCCATTCGCGGACAAAGTTGCGCCGGTGTATTGCGCGCAGCCCCCATTCGCGCAACGGAACGGCACGTTTGCTTTCACCTTCGTACCAAATTTCTCCTGCTACTGCTTTTTCTTTTGTATATACATGATAAGTGGCGAAACTGCTGCGCCAACGAATGCCCTCGGTGCGTTCAGCTCGGGTACCGTCAATGGAAAAGCGATTTAACCATTTTGGGCTTGGGCTAGTTTCTAGATCTAAGCGTTGATTCACGCCAAAGCCATCACTCGCCCGCCAGAACAAGCTCGAGCGAGTACGAACTTGCTTACTTTCATCGATACGATACTGATAAAGGTACTGGGCATGAGTGTACAGATCAAAACGCAGCCCGCCGCGAATACCTGCACTAACGGAAAAGCGGTTGGTTTCTCCTTGGCTCGGATTAAAGCCTAAACCTACTACCCATTCCCGATCTCCGCGATCAGTACCAATTACAGACCCACGCCTGCCGCTAGTATCGCCAATTGAGTAATCGTCTACATTGGCGCGGCCAATTATTGCGGAAAAGCGTTCTTGAGTGTTAGGAAGAGTGAATTGGGCGCGAAAACTAGAGCGTACTTTCCAGCCATCATACTGGCTCCATTCTGGCCCCACTGTTAGCCTACCGTGGCTATCGTAACTATCCTCGAAGCTGCGGCTATCACCAAAGAATGTATCAATCCAGCGTGCCGTATTATCTACAGAGGTTTCCACCCCTGATTGAAATGAATCTAGCCAAGTCAGCTCTAGTTCGGTTTTTTCTTCTTCTACCTCTACAGGCCTTGGTTTACCAAGAACTTCTAAGGGAAGTTGTACATCCTTTTCCTGCGCCCAACTGGTATCGCACACTACAGCACTGGCGGTGAGCCCAGCTAGGCTCACCGCTATAAATGTTACATTCCTTGTTATACTGAAGTTGTTGCGCACCGGATTTCCTCGTTCGATGTAGTGCTCTAGATTGCCCTAATGTAGACATAAGGTCTAGATTACGTTAATCGAATTTACCTTTTTGTAACCGAAAAAAGTTGCAGTAACCCATGATATACTGCGTAATTGATTAAATTTAAGTAACCAGATGTATAGGGAACGTGGAATGAGTAAGCATTTTGATTATTTAAGCATTGGTGCTGGAAGTGGCGGAATTGCTTCGGCAAACCGTGCAGCAACTCTAGGCGCGAAAGCGGCAGTGATCGAGGCTAAAGCGGTAGGGGGCACCTGTGTGAATGTTGGTTGCGTTCCTAAAAAAGTAATGTGGTACGGCGCTCACATTGCTGAAGCAGTGAAGTATAGCGAAGCCTATGGCTTCAATTTGCAGCAGAATGGTTTTGATTGGGGCCGCTTGGTAGCAAACCGCGAGGCTTATATTGAGCGTATTCATGGCGCTTATCAGCGTGGTTTTGAAAGCAACAATGTAGAGTTTATAGAAGGTTTTGCCAAGTTCGTGGGCCCGAATGAAGTAGAAGTAAATGGTGAGCGTATTACAGCCAACCACATCACCATTGCGGTAGGTGGGCGCCCCACAATCCCTCCTGTGCCAGGTGCTGAGCACGGTATCGATTCCGATGGTTTCTTTGCCTTAACCGAGCAGCCGAAAAAAGCAGTGATAGTGGGCGCTGGCTACATCGCTATAGAGATTGCTGGCGTGCTGCATGCGCTCGGTACGGAAACCCATTTATTAGTGCGCCAAGATAGGCCATTACGTTATTTTGATCGCGATATTATTGATACGCTCATGGAGCTTATTAAACGCCATGGGCCAACAGTGCATCAGTTTTCCGAAGTTAAAATGGTAGAAAAAGATAGCCAAGGCTTACTCACCATTACTACTTTGGATAACGAGAAAATCACCGATGTTGATTGCTTAATTTGGGCGGTAGGGCGAGAGCCGGCAACGGATAAAATTGGCTTGGAAAACGCGGGTGTAACAACCGATAAGCAAGGCTTTATTCGCACCGATAAATATCAGAACACAAATGTACAGGGCGTTTATGCCGTTGGCGATATTACCGGTGAAGCGCAACTTACCCCGGTAGCCATTAAAGCAGGCCGGTTACTCGCCGAGCGTTTGTTTAACAAAGATATGCCTGATGCGCACATGGATTACAGCCTGATTCCTACCATTGTATTTAGCCATCCACCCATCGGCACCCTAGGTTTGAGTGAAATGGATGCCATTGAGCAATATGGTAAAGCTAATGTGAAAATTTATAGATCTAGCTTTGCGGCAATGTATAACGCTATTACACCATATCGCGAATTGAGCAACTTTAAACTCATTTGCGCGGGCGAAAACGAAAAAGTAGTAGGCTTACACGGTATTGGTGAAGGCATGGATGAAATATTACAAGGCTTTGCTGTGGCTATTAAAATGGGCGCTACCAAAGCGGATTTTGATGCCACGGTTGCACTGCATCCAACTTCTGCAGAGGAATTCGTTACCTTACGGTAGCCGCCCAAGCAATTACCTTTTACCTTGCATAGGGCGCGTAACTCGCGCCCTTTTTTTTCGCATGCGACAAAGCGCGCACTAAATATGATTTAGCAGCCTTGTTCACTATTCAAGAAGTGGCTTAATTAGGTTATTGTATAAGGCAAATAATTGCGTAACAATTGAGCAACAATAACAATAATAAAGCCTTTCAACGAACAACAGGAACTTCGATTATGAAACTTATGCTTCGTGCGTTACTAGTAGCATCGCTAACCCTACCTATTATGCTCGCGCCACCAACGGCTGGTGCATTTATGCAGACCCAAGCTAATGAAGCACAAAACTTCACCACTGGCTTAGCGTTAATGCAAGATGAGAAACACGCTGAAGCGTTTGCTGTATTCGCAACCTTGTTGCCGTTGGGCAGTGGCGATGCGGCCTACTTAATGGGCATGATGAAAATTCAAGAGTTGGGCGTAGATTATGATCCTGTAGGTTCGTTAGCGCTATTGAAAACAGCTCATGAATGGGGGGCACGAAGCGCGGCAGATGTGATTGCGCAAATAGAACCACATGTATCCGCCGAAGAGTTAGCGCAAGCAGAGCAACAGAGCGCGGAATATCTGCAAGCACTGCAGATTTCGTTTCGTAATGAGCGCTTTGTGGGTGAGCCTATAAGCCGAGAAGCTACGCGCAGAGCGCCACCAGAGTTTCCTGAACAGCATATTCAAGAAGGCAATCATGGTTGGATGGATTTAATTCTCGGAATTGATTCGCGGGGCCGTATTATGGCCGCGCAGCCACTAAATAATGCCGATCGCCGGCATGTTCGTGCATTCAATCAAGTAGCACCACGCTGGCGTTTTGAGCCGAATGAATCCGTTACTATTCAAACCCTACGTTTTAATTACACGCTGAACCCACAAAATGAAGAAGAATTGATTGCAGATATTCAACAAGGCTTCAATAATTCGCTGCAGCTTGCCAATGCTGGTGTTACTGAACAGCAAATGCGCTTAGGTGGCTTAACGCAATACTGGTTGGAGCATGAGCCTGCAGCAGCGGAACGCCTACCTACCGCGCTGTATTGGTATGAGCGCGCTGCTCGAAACGGCAATGTATTAGCCCAGCGCTATCTGGCAATTAACGAAGCCCAAGTTGAATGGGCCGAATACTTAATTGCAAAAGGTGATTTAGATGTAATGGTGTGGCATGGTATGCGGCTTGTAACTGAAACCAATAATGCCGAACAACAAGCGCGTGGCAAAAAGCTTATTGATGATGCTGGGCGAGCTGGCCATCAAGTAGCGCGGGATTTCTTACGGCACATCTAAACTCGGCTTTTCGCAAATGATCATGGAGTAGTAAATGAAGTACGTGAAGCGAACTGCGTTAGCAATTTTTTTAGGTTTAGGGCTGCAAAGCGCAGTGGCTGAAGAGTTACCAGGCCCGATTCAAATGTTAGCCGATCAAGGCTTAACCATAGTAGGTAAGTTTGCCGCGCCAAGTGGTTTGCAAGGCTATGCTGCAGAGTTTCAAGGCCGCGCCATATCGCTTTATTTAACGGCCGATGGCGAACACGTAATGATCGGCAATTTGGTGAACTTAGCAGGCGATGATATCGCTGCAGAACCATTGTACGAATTAGTTACCGGCCCTTCATTAGAGAACGCTTGGGCACAGTTTGCAAGAGCTACATTGCTGCAAGACGGTAACCCTGATGCGCCACGTATTATTTACACCATGACAGACCCGAACTGCCCTTACTGCCATCGTTTTCGTGAGGCTGCAGAGCCTTGGATAGCTGCGGGTAAAGTGCAGTTACGCCATTTAATGGTAGGTATTATTCGTGAGGAAAGCCCAACGCAGGCAGCCGCAATTATGGGTTCACCGGATCCTGCCGCGGCGTTAGCGGAGCATGTTTCGCGCCGCAACCGCGGTGGTATTGAAGCGATACCGCGCTTTGTAAGAATCGGCGAGCCGGTTATCCGTGAAAACCATCGTATTATGCGCGAACTGAATTTGAGTTCAACGCCTGTTACTTACTTTCGCGATGAAAATAATCACGTGCAGATGATTCGTGGTATGCCTCGGCCAGAACAGTTCGAAACGATTTTTGGGCCGCGGCCATAATGTCAATTGAGAATAAAAAAGCGCCGGTCGGCGCTTTTTTATTCACTAGATACTGAGCATTAACTCAGAACACCGCGTTATGGTAAACCTGCTGTACGTCATCGCAATCTTCCAGCATGGTGAGTAGGCGCTCCATCATCGGTAAATCGTCTGCTGGTATTTCCATTGATGTTTGCGGAACAAATTGAATTTCATCAATTGCAAACTCGATATCCGAAAACGCATCTAATAAGGCTTGCTTGGTTTTTGCGTACTCGGTGTGCGGTGCAAACACAGTAATATTGCCATTTTCACACTCTACATCAGTAACATCTACATCGGCTTCCATGAGTGCCTCGAGCACACTATCTTCATCATCGCCTGCAAAACCGAAAATAGCGCAGTGATCAAACATGTGAGAAACCGAACCTGGAGCACCAAGCTTTGCTTTACTTTTGGTAAAGCAGTTGCGTACATCACCAATAGTGCGGTTAGCATTATCGGTAAGGCACTCAACAATCACCATACAGTTACCCGGGCCAAACCCTTCATAACGTGCCGGTACATAATCTTCACCACCAACGCCACTAGCTTTTTCCAGTGCATTGGCAATTACGTGGGCAGGAACTTGATCTTTACGAGCGCGATCAATAAGCCCGCGTAGTGATAAGTTGGCATCGGGATCGGTGCCACCAGATTTCGCCACTACATAGATTTCCCGGCCATACTTGCTGTACACCTTACTTTTGGCAGTGGCTGTTTTAGCAATTGATTCTTTTCGGTTTTGATAGGCGCGGCCCATAACATGCTTCCGTTTAAGTTGGTTGAGCGCTGCTTGACGCAGCCACGCTCAGTAAATAATTGGCAAAATGTGCGCTGAATTCTACCGCTGTGCCTGCAACTGCTCAAGTACTTCGGGCGATACACTTTTTAAATGCAGATCGCGTTGCGGGTATGGAATCGTAATTCCGTGTTCTTTGAAGGTTTTCCAAATTGCCATGCGTATAGCGGAGCGTACACTCTCGAAACCATTCTCGGGGTCGGAAATCCAGAAGCGTAGCTCTAAAGTAATGCCGTTATCACCAAAATCAGTAAGCCAAGCGTTTGGTACAGGAGTTTGTAGCACTCTTTCGGAAGCAAATGCGCAAGGTAGCATTAACTCAATTGCCTGTTCTGGATCGTTATCGTAACTAATATCAACGTTAACCGTCATCCGTACTTCACGATCGGAATAGCTCCAGTTTATTACATTGGAGGTGATGAGGTTTTCATTTGGAATCAGCGTATCTACACCAGAACGATTACGGAGCACAATGTAGCGTGCTTTTAGCTCCTTTACCCAACCAAACTCGGTACCAATAGTTACAACATCGCCAGGTTTGATTGAGCGATCCATAATCACAATAAATCCGCTGATAAAGTTTGCGGCAATACGTTGCAAACCGAAACCTAAACCAACCCCGAGGGCTCCTCCGAATACAGCAAATGTAGATAGATCAAAGCCAACTGAGCTCAGTACAATCACAACGGCAATAGTAACCACGGCAAATTTAATAAACTTGATAAGCCCTACGCGAGTGCTGGCATTAAGCGCCTTAGTTTCAGCTAAGCGTGATTCAATTAAGTGGGTAATCCAACCAGAAATTGTAAGCGCGATTAGAATAAGTACGAGCAACTTCAAACCGGAAAGTACTGAGAGCCGGAAATCGCCAATATTTGTGCCAACAGAATCTAAAGCGGCCATGGCTTGCGGTAGAACACCGAGTAAATGCATGCCAACGATTATCCAAATCGTTGCCGCAATAAAGCTTTCCGAGGCCTTCAGTAAAGGTCCACCTTTAATACTCTTTCGCAGAAAGTAAACGATAAATCGAATTGCTGCAAATGAGAACAATAAGGCCACGGCGACATCGAGAATCGGGGTGGTTTGCAAGCTTGCCAAAGCAATTTGGCCGAGCCATACCACAAGAAGCATGCTCATCGGCCATGCTAGGCGTTCTATGGAACGAATAGCGAACTGGCGCAAACCTTTACTTTGGCTGCCGCGATCACCGAGTTTTTGAATTAACCGCCGGCGAGTAATCATGCCTATTAATATTGCAACTAATAGCACCGCCCATTCGGGCAATGTTTGCATACTGAATACTTGCTGCAATGTAGATAAAACGTGTTCCATTATGGAATAGCTCCTTCTTAAAACAACATCTATACAAGCATGCGGCGGGGTTGTTTAGTCTAATTCATTAATAATGTACTAAATCTTACTGCAGTGCCAGAGCTCAAATGAAGAGGTGTAAAGTAACAATAACACAGTTTATTAAGGGGTATTTTTGTATGTTTTTTGGATATTTAATCGCCAACTTGGAAATAATGCGGTAACATATCTGTAGTATTATAACGGTTAAAAAGAGAATAAAAAAAGTTGCTTCAATGTAAAGCTTCTCCACCGATACTCGGCGTTCAACTAACCAGCGCTACCAACAAATCTTTACCGAATGCGCTTGTTCGCGCGTTCGTTTGTGTTCTATTCGTTCTGTTTGCTACCAAGCTTTTCACCTTTCCAGCTAATGCCTTTGCTGATGCAGATATTACCGAACCAGCGTTAGAGCTGCGCTTAGATGCTTACCTGAGGATGAACGATAAAGAGCTAGCCACTGCCGAATTAACCGATATACTCGCTAGCATCAACCCTGATAAGCATCCCTCTACTTATGTGCGTGCTCGCACCTATCAAGCATTCGAACGTGCAGAACAAGGCAACATTGAAGGTGCTATTGCTATTGTTGCTGGCATGAATACTTTTACTGAACTGTACCCTTACCCTGATGTGATATCTGAAGTGCAGGCGAATTTAGTAGCGTTACATTGGTTTAATCGGGAAACCGCGAAGGCCTTGATCATTGCTGAGCAACTGATTGAATCGCTCGAAAATGCCACCAACCCGCGTATTCGTTACTACGCCAACAGTGTGATGGTGGGGATTTTTCGAGCGAATAGCCAATATGAGCGCGCTTTGGAGCGTGGTGTTGCAGCTCTCGAGGCTCTCTCAGAAACTAATGATGATCGCACAGAACTGCGGCGCATATCGTTAACGCGCGATATTGTAACGATTCATGCCGATTTAAGAAATTACGATGAAGCGCTAGCCATGGTGAAGCGCAACGTTGCTGATGCAATTCGTATCGAATTAAATGACAGTATTCCCGGTTTGTTGCTGCAGCAAGGTTATGTTGAGGCACAAATGGATTTGCTGGAGGATTCTATTGTTACCCATCATCGTGCGATTGAATGGAGCAAGCGATTAGGCGATGAAGATGTTGCGTTAGTTAGTAAGAACAATATTGGCAGCACCTATATTCAAATGGAGCGTTACGATGAAGCGCGAGTAATTTTACGCGAGGCGCTTAGCTATCTTGATATTGAAGGTGAAACGCAAAACCCAATGGCTTACTTGCTGCATTTTAACCTTGGTTATATTGATGTATTTCAAGGTGAAATCGAGCGTGGTATTGAGCTTGTTGAAGCAAGCTACGCACAGTTAGTAGAAACTTACTCGCCCTCGGAGAAAGCTGATTTACTCGATTACTTGGCCCGCGCTTACGCGCGAGCAGAGCTGTATCAACAGCAAGCGGAAGCATTAATTGAACAGCGTGATTTGCGCGCTGAAATATTTAGCAATGATCGCGAACAGAGCCTTGCTGAACTACAAACTCGCTATGAGGCGCAAGATCAGCTGCAACAAATACAGTTGCTTGAGCAGCGCAATGCTTTGCAAGAACGGGTAATAGAGAATAAAAAACTACAAACCCAGATATTTATTTTGTTTGGCATTGTAGTGATATTTGGTTTGATACTCGTGGTTATTATGTATCGTGCTGCTCGCAAAGCGAATTCAAAACTAAAAGTGGCGAATAAGCAACTCGAGTTTCATTCACTGCGAGATCCGCTTACCGCATTGCTGAATCGGCGTGCGATTCAAGAAAAAATGGCGAAGCGTTCACCCACCGAGCGCAGAGCCACGAAAAATGCATATCCTGATGCGTTAATTCTGCTCGATGTAGATTATTTTAAACGGATTAACGATAACTTAGGCCATGCTGCCGGTGATGCGGTGTTGAAGGTGCTTAGTGAGCGGTTGTTAGCTGTATCTCGCGCAACGGATATGGTGGTGCGCTGGGGTGGTGAAGAGTTTCTTATTTTCCTGAATAATATGAACCCAGAGAAGCTGCCAGAGCTTACTGAGCGGGTGCTAACCATTATCGCTGAAACACCAATTGAGTTTGAAGGCCAAATTATTCCTGTATCTGCCACAGCTGGTTTTATTAGCCTACCGTTTGCGGATGTTAATGAAGCTGAGTTGAATTGGGAGAAAGCCCTACAGATTGCCGACATGGCGCTTTACATTGGTAAAGTGCATGGGCGTAATCGGGCCTATGGTATTACTGGCTTAAAAGCTCCGTTTGCTGAAGTGAAACAATACTTGGATAACGATTTAGCCGAAGCTATTGAACGGGATTTAGTTGATTACGTGCTGATTGAAGGGCCTGAATTCGATAGAGAATACTAGCGAAAGCGGAACTGCTTTCGCTAGTATGTTTGAGGTTATGTTACTGCGCGTTTACTGGCACAGTTTCCCAGAAGAACTCGGTCATCATAGTGCGTAAGTGCAAGCTCGTGCCTTCACCTTCACGAATACCATGCGTACGATTCGGATAAGCCATAAAGCGGAACTGCTTCTGATGCTTAATTAATTCATCTTGTAAGCGCTCACTACCTTGATAATGTACGTTGTCATCGGCAGTGCCATGTACTAACAGCAAGCTACCTTGTAGCTTAGCAGCATGGGTAACCGCCGAGGTTTCTGCATAGCTTTCAGCAGCTTCTGGCAGTAATCCTGAATAGCGCTCTTGATAAATCGTATCGTACAGGCGCAAATCTGGCACTGGTGCCAAAGCTATGCCCGAGTGAAATTTATCTGGGTGGCGGAATAGTGCATTTAAGGTTTGGGAACCGCCACCGCTGTGGCCCCACATGCCTACCCGCTCGCCATCAATCCAATCCCAACGCGCAAGCAATGCATCAAGCGCATCCGCCTGATCTTGCACAGTGATAATACCAAGCTGCATATAAATCGAATGGCGCCATTCCTGCCCTCGTGGCGAGCGTGTGCCGCGGTTATCGATGGAAACCACTACATAGCCCAACTGGGTCATGTAATCGTGCCATAGGTGCGTTTGCCCTAACCAACGATCGGCAACGGTTTGGCCCCACGGTTCGCCATAAATGTACATAATAAGTGGATATTTTTGCGTTGGATCGAAGTTCGCAGGGCGTTTAATGTAGCCATCAAGCATAAGGCCATCTCGCGCCGGTACCTGGAAGAACTCCACATCAGCAGTAAGCTTTTCTGCCAAAATTTCTTTTAGTTCGGTATTCATCTCCAGCTCGTTAATTACACTGTGATCAGGTAAACGTATCATCCGTGTTTCGGAAGGTACGCCCATGCGGGTAACAGTGTGCAAGGCAAATCGACCATCCCGAGATACCGTATAGCCATGATAACCAGGCCAATCTTGCGGAGTAATGCGCTCTGCTGGGCTGATGCCATTTAGATTAACTCGATACAAATAGCGTTGTAGAGGGTTCTCGGGTGAGGCAATAAACCAGGCATAACCATTGCCTTGCTCATCAGCAACAATTTCTAACATTTGCCAAATATCGTACTCGCCCGATGTAAGTGGCGTTAGCCCATCGCCATCGCGATCATAACGATATAAGTGCCGGTAGCCAGAACGTTCGCTCTGCCACAGAAAGCTTTGGCCGTTACGGAAAAAGCGCACATCATCTACTTGCTCAACCCAAGCGTTGCTTTGCTCGGTAATCAGCGATGTTGCGTTGCCCGTTGCGCGTTCGGCTAACCAAAACTGCATATTGTTTTGCGCTCGGTTCATGTGTTGAACCATCAGCTCATCACTATTGCCAGCCCATTCCATGCGCACAATATAATGCTGGCGCGGATCGCCCGGTAGGTTTACCCAGGTAGTATCACCGCCCGTTGCAGCAATAGTACCCACCCGAAGTTCGGAATTGGTTTCACCTACTTTTGGATAGGGGAACTGAGTAAGCGTTGGGTAGAGTTCACTTACGTTATCAATCATGGTGAACATTGGCACGCCACTTGTATCTAGCTGCCAGTAGGCAATGTATTCACCATTCGGAGACCAGCGGAAGCCATCGCGTAGTGAAAATTCTTCTTCGTTCACCCAATCGAATGTGCCATTAATAATGGTGCTGCTGCCATCGTGAGTAAGCTGGGTAATATCCAAGCTATCGAGGTTTTGCACATAGATGTTGTTTTGCATTACATAAGCAACACGGGAACCTGCGGGATCAAACTTAGCAAACTGCAGGGTAGATTCGGGGAAATCGGCACCAAGTTGTATAAGGCGGCCAGAATGCAGATCTAACACCCAATAATCGCCCAAGGTGTGAGTACGCCATGAACGTTTCGTATTGGTGAAAATGAGCAACTGTTGGCCATCTTCAGACCATTCGTAGTTGGCAATACGCAACGGCTCTTCTGCACCTTCTGGCTGTAGTTGGGCGGCAAATACTAATACGGTGCGCTCCTCGGTTTCTGGATGATAGCGAACAATATCGCGGCCGCCGTTATCTGCAGCTTCTAGGGTAGTGTAGCCAGATCCATCGGCAAGCCAGCGCGTGGTAGGAAAGCTTTTTGCGCTAAACGTATTACTCGCGTATATATCTGCCAGTGAAAACGTAGTATCTGCCGGCATAGGGCTGTTTTGCCCGCGCGGCATTGGCGTTTCTGGGGCGCTCGCGCAAGCGCTTAAAAATAGCGCAGCACTAGCGGCCAGCGCCAAGTGTTGAAAAGTTTTCATGATAGTGTCCATTCTTAGTTTATAAGTATTGTTATTCATGTGTGATTGTAGCGGCTTTTTCGTATGAATAAACCCTATTCGAACGAACGAAAGCAGCACTTTAACTTGAACTCTTTGCTGCTGGCGTGAGTATTAACTATACCAGTATGAGGGTTATGTAACTCTAGCGCTTACCGCCCTTGAAATTGGCAGTTGCAGGCCTCACTTATTAGCTAAAGCATTAATCGCAAGGATATCTGCATGAGCGTTTCAACTACAGCAATTCCAAACAACAATACCTCGAACAATCCACTATTAGGTGAGTTTACCCATCCGCCGTTTCACGCCATTCGGCCAGAGCATGTTCGCCCGGCGGTAGAAGCTGGTATTGCCGAGTGTAAGCGAGTAATCAATGAGATCGCTACAAAAGAAGAGGGCGCGGCCGCGGCATTAACTTGGGCTACGGTAGTAGCGCCGTTAGAGCAAGCCGATGATCAACTTTCCAAAATATGGTCGCCGGTATCGCACCTGAACTCGGTAATGAGCGATGATGCCCTGCGTGAAGCCCATGATGGCTGTTTAGAAATGCTTTCCGAGTACTCAACTTGGGTAGGCCAGCACGAAGGTTTGTTTAAGGCTTATCAGCAACTGCGTGATAGTAGCGGGTTTAATGAGCTTAACATCCCCCAGCAACGGGTAATTACCGATACTATCCGCGATTTTGAGCTTTCTGGTGTTGGCTTACCAGCAGCAAAGAAAAAACGTTATGGCGATATTCAAAACCGTTTATCGCAACTTGGTTCGCAGTTCAGTAATAATGTACTTGATGCTACTAACCACTGGTTTGCTCATGTAACTGAGGCCGAGCAGCTGGCAGGTCTTCCTGAAAGCGCTGTAGCAGCGGCAAAAGAACTAGCAGAAGAAAAGGAATTGAGCGGTTGGGTGTTTACTCTTGATATCCCGAGTTACTTGCCGGTAATGATGTACGCGGATAGCGGCGAGCTGCGCAAGCAAATGTATCAAGCTTATGTAACCCGAGCATCAGAGCAGGGCCCAGATGCCGATAAGTTTGATAATAGTGCGTTGATTAATGAAACACTGGCGTTACGCCATGAATTAGCAGAGCTATTAGGCTTCAAGAGTTTCGCTGAAATGTCGTTAGCCACGAAAATGGCGGAAAGCCCCGAGCAAGTAGTGGGCTTTTTAGAAGATTTAGCCCAGCGTTCATTGCCGCAAGCACAAGCCGAGTTTGCTGAGATTGCTGAATTCGCCGCCAACACGCATGGCGTGGGCGAATTAAATGCCTGGGATATCCCATACTATGCTGAAAAGCTAAAACAGCAGGCCTTTGAAATTTCGGATGAACAGTTACGGCCATATTTCCCTGAACAAAATGTGGTGCAAGGGCTATTTACCGTGGCGGAGCGTTTGTTTGGCATCCGCATTGAAGAAGCGCAAGCCGAAACCTGGCACGAACATGTGCGCTACTTTGCAATTAAAGATCAGCAAGGCGAGTTGCGTGCTGGCTTTTATTTAGATCTGTATGCCCGCGCGAAAAAGCGTGGTGGCGCTTGGATGGCGGATTGCGCTGTGCGCCGCCGTTTACCCGATGGCAACCTACAACTACCGTTAGCTTATTTAACTTGTAACTTTAATAAGCCGGTAGGCGATAAACCTGCGCTATTTACGCATGATGAAGTAATTACCTTGTTCCATGAATTTGGCCATGGTTTGCATCATATGCTTACCAAAATTGATGTAGCCGGGGTATCGGGTATTAATGGCGTAGCTTGGGATGCGGTTGAATTACCGAGCCAGTTTTTAGAGAATTGGTGCTGGGAACCAGAAGCGCTAGCCTTTATTTCCGGCCATTATGAAACAGGCGAGCCGTTACCAGAAGATCTGTTAAATCGTATGTTAGCGGCACGTAATTTCCAAGCGGCCATGCAAATGGTGCGGCAGCTCGAGTTTTCTTTATTTGATATGCAAATTCACGCGGCAGCAGATGTAGATGTGCAAGCTGTGTTGAATAGTGTGCGGGATCACGTTGCGGTGGTAAAACCACCAGCATACAACCGTTTCCAGCACAGCTTTGGACATATCTTTGCGGGCGGCTATGCGGCAGGTTATTACAGCTATAAGTGGGCAGAGGTGCTTTCTGCCGATGCATATGCACGGTTTGAGGAAGAAGGTATTTTTAACGCAGAAACTGGCCGTGCATTTTTAGAGAACATTTTGGAGATGGGCGGCAGTAAAGATGCGATGGAGCTGTTTAAAGCGTTTCGTGGGCGTGAGCCAGATATCGCGCCATTATTGCGCCACTCAGGTATTGCCGCGTAATCGATATGCTTTGCTACAACAGAAAAGCGCGAGCTAATGCTCGCGCTTTTTAATCGATTCGTAGGCTGTTGCTTGTTTCTGTGAACTTAGGATTTAACGTAGCACTAATCCAACAATGCCGGCTATTGTAAGCACAAACAGTATTAGTAGCACCACAAACACAATGATATACACCAGTGGGTTGCCGGAGCTAAAATCACGTTTACGGTTCGCTTCAGTTTGCACGCCAAACAACGCTGCTAACACACTAAATACTACTGTGAACAAGCCAGGTTTTCGTGATTCTGGCTGTTTCTGTTCTGTGTTGACACTATTTTCTGTATTAGTACTACCTTCTGTATTGGCACTCTTTTCTGTATTGGCACTATGCACGCGTGAATTCCTTAACTGAGTTTACAATAAACTACGATTACTACTATGCAGCGCGTCTTTTTGTTGCTGTTGGCCAAAAATAAGCTCTAACAAATCTAAAAAATGGACCTGTGGCGAACGGCTTTTTCCTGTTGCCCAAGCGGCCCAATTAGCCTTGCCTGAGCAAGGTACTTGTTGCAACTTAGGTATTTCTCCCGGTAAGTTAATCGTTACCGTGCAATCCGTTGCGGGGCGCGAGCCGATCACTTGCACAAACATTGTGGCAACAAACATCACTGCCGCAATAGAAAGCGATACTTTAAACATATAATTCCCCGAACTTTGCTAACTAATTTATTACTACGCACTCGTTGAAAACTGCATACGTTTTATTAGTTAGCTTATAGTTACTTCTTGATTGCCAACCTAACGTAATAACACACGAGTTCAGTAACCTTGATACATGTTATTTACCAAGATTACTAAAGGCGTTTAATTTAGCAGCAAATGTTAAAATTTTCCATCACCGTTTTTAGGTGAACCTTCGCGTTGCAATTGCTAAACTATTGGCCAAAATAAGCGCAGCAACCTTAAAGGACCAGAAAATGGCAGAATTTCTCATTGCCCCATCTATTCTATCGGCCAATTTCGCCCGTTTAGGCGAAGAGGTAGATGCGGTGCTTGCCGCAGGCGCCGATGTAGTGCACTTCGATGTGATGGATAATCATTTCGTACCCAACTTAACCATTGGGCCAATGGTATGTGAAGCGCTACGCCAACATGGTGTTACCGCACCTATTGATGTGCATTTGATGGTGCAACCGGTAGATTCTTTGGTGCCGCAGTTTGCCGATGCGGGTGCCAGTATGATTACCTTCCACCCGGAAGCTTCGGTGCATATTGATCGCACCTTGCAGTTAATTAAAGATGCTGGTTGTAAAGCCGGGTTAGTGTTTAATCCAGCCACGCCATTACACTATTTAGATTATGTGATGGATAAAATCGATATGATTTTGCTGATGTCGGTAAATCCAGGCTTTGGTGGCCAGAGCTTTATTCCATCAACACTGGATAAATTACGCCAAGTGCGCGAGCGTATTGATGCCAGTGGGCGTAATATTGTGCTTGAGGTAGATGGTGGCGTGAAAGTAGATAACATTCGAGCAATCGCCGATGCCGGCGCCGATATGTTTGTGGCTGGCTCCGCCATATTTAACCAGCCCGATTACGCTGTAGTAATTGAAAAAATGCGGGCTGAACTTGCCGCCAGTAAGCGCGCATAGTAAGTGCGAATAGTAGCCAAACAACAATTGATACATCGCCAACATGAACTAAATTCATCTTGGTGCTCAATGAATATGAATGAAATTCATTTATAACGAGAATTTCACCAGAGCGAACAATAAATAGGTAAAAATATAATGTTAAAGCCAGTTGTATTAAGTGGATGCCAGCCTTCTGGACAATTAACCATTGGTAATTACATGGGAGCATTGCGGCAGTGGGTGAGTATGCAAGATAGCCACAATTGCCACTTTATGCTGGTTGATTTACATGCCATTACCGTGCGCCAAGATCCGCACGCATTGCGTAACGCAACCCTTGATGGCCTTGCTTTGTATATGGCATGTGGTTTAAACCCCGAGCGCAGCACCCTGTTCTTACAATCGCATGTACCAGAGCATTCCCAGCTTGCATGGATTTTGAATTGCTACACGCAAATGGGCGAGCTGAACCGCATGACCCAGTACAAAGATAAATCACAGAAGCAAGAATCGAACATGAACGCAGGTTTGTTTACCTACCCAGTGCTGATGGCCGCCGATATTTTGCTGTACAACGCGCATGAAGTGCCCGTAGGTAACGATCAAAAGCAGCACCTTGAATTAGCGCGCGATATTGCCACCCGTTTCAATAATATTTATGGCGATGTGTTTAAAGTGCCTGAGCCTTTTATTCCCCAGCACGGCGCGCGCATTATGAGCCTGCAAGACCCAACCAAAAAGATGTCGAAATCTGATGATAACGCCAATAACTATATTGGTTTGTTGGAAGAACCAAAGAAAATTGCGAAGAAAATAAAGCGCGCAGTAACCGATTCTGATGAGCTTGCTCGCATTTACTTTAATCCAGAAGAGAAGCCAGGCGTTTCTAACTTACTCACATTGTTATCAGGCGCCACTGGGCGCAGTATTGATGAACTTGTGCCAGAATACGAAGGCAAAATGTATGGCCACTTGAAAGGTGATGTGGCAGATGCAGTGGTAGCGTTCTTAGAGCCTATGCAAGAGCGTTTCCATGCAATCCGTAGCGATGAAGCCATGATGAATGCGGTGCTGGCGAAAGGTGCGGCAAAAGCCCGTGAAGTAGCTGCGGATACCGTTCGCCGGGTATATGATGCAGTAGGGTTTGTGCTATCACGGTAGGTTTTAAAAGTTGAGTTTCGCGTAAAATGCAAACCATAATGGGTGCAAGGAAAACCGCTGATAACAATTACAACGGAGAATAGTATGGGTTTTGGATTATCACTGATTGGGCTAGCCGTAGTGCTAATACTCGTAGTTTTAGGGGTTATTAAAGCAGTAGAAATTATTGGAAATAAAAATAAGGGAATTAAATAAATGTCGGCGAAAAAGAATGTAAGTGTTGTGGTAAGCATAATTGTGGGTGTTTTCATTTTGTTACTTTCGGTAGGCAGCTTTTACACTGTAGATGAAGGTGAGCGCGGTGTTGTGGTGCGTTACGGTAGCGTTGTTTCGGTTTCTGAGCCGGGCCTGCACTTTAAAATTCCATTGGTAGATGCGGTACGGAAGATTTCAACGCAAGAGCAAGTGGAAATGTATCAGCGTATGGAAGCCTATAGTAACGATCAGCAACCCGCTGTAATGAATATTTCTGTGCGCTATCAAATTGATAGTAGCCGAGTAGATGAAGTGTATCGTAATTTTGGTACCCGCCAGGCATTGATCGATCGCCAAGTAACACGGATTGTATTAGAAGAAGCGAAAACCGTGTTAGGCCAGTTCAATGCAGCAACCTCTATTCGCGAGCGTGGCCGGTTGAATGCAGAGATGGCAAGCGCGGTGCAAAATTCAGTAACGGGCCCAGTGATCATTTTGGGCGTGCAGGTGGAAGATGTTTCTTTCAGCGCGGCATACGAAGAGAGTGTTGAGCAGCGTATGCTCGCCGAAGTTGCGGTTGAGCGTGAGCGGCAAAACTTAGAGCGCGAGCGTGTTGAGGCCGATATTGTGCGTACGCGCGCTGCTGCTGAGGCCGATCGGGTGCGTGCGCAAGCACAAGCGGAAGCCGACGGCATTCGTTTACGGGGTAACGCTGAAGCGGAAGCCATTCGGGAGCGTGCCGCCGCGCTTGCCAACAACCCATTATTAGTTGAATTGGTAAAAGCGGAACAGTGGGATGGCAAGTTACCAACCACCATGCTACCAAACTCTGCGGTACCATTTATTGAAGCTAATAAACAATAATAAGGTTGCTAAAGCTTATCGAGGCAATGCTTATAAAACGCCTCGGTAAGCCTACTCATCGGTGTATGAGCTGAAGTAATAAACCCGTATTCAACAGAAATGCGTGGGCTAAAGTTACATATCACCGCGTGGTTGGCGAATTGACCTGCCAGTAATCCATTTACAATTGCAATACCCAATCCTCGTTTTGCAAAAGCGCATGCTGTAGCTACAGTATGCGTTTCTATTTTTACTTTAATGGGAATCCCTTCTGCACGAAACGAATTTTCGATTTGGCCGCGAGAATATCGCCCTTTTCCAAGTAAAATTAGCGATTCGCTGCGCAGATCTTCGGGTTTCAGTAACTTCTTCTTTGCTAACGGATGGTTGGGTGCCATTACGCATACCATGTGCCCTTTTAATATGGGTTCTGCGGTTAACCCAGGGTGAACTTCAGGTAACTGAATGAATCCGCAATCTACCGTTCGCCGCGCTACTAATTCTCGGGCAGAATCTGGACTTCGGGAATCTAAGCTAACTCGCACGTTAGGGTGCAGGCGCATAAAATCGGCAACTACATCTGCTAGTGGGCCCGAGAGAAAGCTCACGGGAGCTACTATTTTTAATGACCCCGCATTTGAATTAAATAAATTTGAAGCTAGGGCGCCAAGACGTTCTACGCTAGAGAGCGCAAGTTCCACATCTTTTCGCATGGCGATGGCTTCATCAGTGGGTACTAAGCGGCTATGTTCGCGATAAAATAATTGAAAACCAACATAGTTTTCAAATGCTGATATTAAACGTGAAATAGCAGGTTGGGTAGTACCTAATCTGTTCGCTGCTGCGGTAGCAGAGCCTGTTTCTAATACAGAATAAAAAGCTTCTAAGGCACGTAAACTTGGTTGGCTGCTCATATGGTGGCTCCCATGATATGAACGTTAAGAATACCATCATCCCATAACATAATGTTATACCATGATACTATGAATGCATAATATTGCATGGGTGAATTTTCGCTGCTAATTTTCACCTCGAACTACAAAATTCTAACAACACTGATGAAAACAAGATGAGGCTAATTATGAAAACGCCACAATTCCAGTTCAGCACAGTAGCGATATCGGTTTTTGCAATTCTGGGGGCTATGTCGGCTTCTCCGGTATTACATGCCCAAGAAGCAGAAGCTGCGGAAGAAAACGAGCGCATTGAAACGATCGCCATTACAGGCTCGCGAATTGCCCGAGCTGATCAATCAAATTCTCCCGTACAGGTAATTGACGAAGAAGCACTTAATATTCGAGGTGCATTGAGCCTTGGTGAGATTTTACAAGAGCTCCCTTCCGTTGGTGCGAGCTTAAACAGTAACGGCACTGCAGGAACTAGCCACGGTGCTTCTAGTTTGAATTTAAGAAATCTAGGCGAAAATCGTTCATTAGTGTTGGTGAATGGCCAACGTTGGGTGAATGGCGCTGGTACACGCGGATTCCGAGATTTTGTTGATTTAAACACGATCCCCTCCATTATGATTAATCGAGTGGAAGTGTTGCAAGACGGGGCTACTGCGATTTATGGCGCCGATGCAATAGCCGGTGTAGTGAATATGTATACCCATCGAGATTATGTGGGTACGCAGGTAAAAGCTTTCTATGGAGAAAGTTCCAGAGGTGATCGTGAATCGGTAAATGTTGATGTTCTTCACGGCCAAGATTTCGGCAACAATAATTTTATGGTGGCTTTTAGTTACGCGGACCAAAAACCTATTTTTTCGCAAGATCGCTCTCTAACAGCCGTTCCACTTAACGGGCTCTCGTTTGGTACTACTGAGGGCATTATTAGAGCACCACAATTACAAGATTTATATGATTTTGATACCTCGGGTGGTATTACCAGAAACCCAGGTTCCGATGGTATGAACCCTGATAGTTGGCGACAAATTACGGCTAACGATCGATACAACCGCTGGGACAATAACTATGTAATGGGCCCTTCAACACGCACCTCTGTTTTTGCCCAGTACTTAATGCCACTTGATAAGGTAAATGTTCGCTTAGAAGCGTTATTTAACCGCCGTGAATCAGACCAACAGTTCTCGCCGGCCCCTCCCGCTATTTTTGCTACTCGGGGAATGTTTATTCCCAATAATCCTGATGTAAATCCATTTGGCGTTGAGCTTGGCGGTAGTGGCTTCCGTATCGATAACTATTTTGATGAGCTTGGCCCGCGAGTGAACGCACAAACAGTTGATACATCACGCATTGGTGTGTCTTTTGATGGCTATATAAATGCTAACTGGGATTGGGATGCATTTGTTTCTTATGCGCGCAATCGTGCCGAGTTTGTTTCGAACAATCAAATTAATTTAGATAATTTGGCGCTAGGTTTACGTGCTTGCGATACCACAGGTGTTGGTAATGTTGCTGCAGCGGCCGGTTGTGTGCCAGTAAATATCTTTAATGATTTAACGCCAGCAATGGCAGATTACATTCGTTTTACTGGTAGAGATACCAATGAATCGCGGCAAACCAATGCGAATTTCAATGTGAGTGGTTTTATTACTGAGTTGCCAGCCGGTGATTTACAGATGGCAGCGGGTATTGAATACCGAAAGGAAGAAGGTATTGATACACCCGACAGTTTCATCAGTAGCGAACCGCAAGTAGTATCGGGTGATCGCCGCACATCTTCTGCCCCGCGAACTGGAACACGTGGTGATTATGATTTATACGAAGCCTATGCTGAATTCAGTATACCGCTGTTAGCTGATCGCGCTGGTATCGATATGCTCGAACTTACAGCTGCTGGCCGTTTCTCTGATTACAGCACCTTTGGTAGTACCTTCAACACTAAATTTGGCCTTAGCTGGCGAGTAAATGATGATGTTATGTTCCGTGGTACTTTTGCTGAAGGTTTCCGCGCTCCTTCGGTTCTTGAATTATTTGAAGGGCAGCGTTCAACCTTTGCACCAGTAGCAGACCCATGTTCAGGTGGCGCTAATTTGCCGGGATGTTCGGGAGTTCCTAACGATTATGTGCAAGGTGAAACACAAGTGCCTGCAACAGTAGGTGGTAACAATGATCTGCAACCTGAAACATCGGAGAACGTTTCTGTTGGTTTGGTATACACCCCTCAAGCTCTGAGTGGCTTCAGTTTTACTCTCGATTACTTTGATATTCAAATCGACGACACTATAAGCACCTTTGGTGCGCAAAACCTAGTTAACCTATGTGCTAATACAGGGCGTAATTGTGGTGTAATCACACGTAATAACAGTGGTGAAATTATCAATATTATTGATGGTCCGGTAAATCTTAACAGCACCTCGGTAAAAGGTATTGACGCGGTAGGGCGTTATAACTTTGATACTGATTTAGGTAACTGGGATGTAATGTTAAGCGTTTCTAAGCTTGAAGAGTTTAAAGAGGTGTCTACTTTAGCGGATGGCTCTTCGGTGGTTGATGATCGCACTGGCCGCGCTTTTTCAAGAGAAGCTTACCCTGAATGGCGTAGTAACTTGAACGTGCAATGGCGCCGAGATGCTTGGTACGCCAACTATAGCTGGCGCCATATTGGTGATAGCAAGGAAACATTCCAAGGTGAAGATCGCAAAATTGGCTCAGTGTTTTATCACAATGCTGCGGTAGCTTATGATTTCTCGAATGGTTTAACTGCTCGGGTTGGTATGAACAATATCACTGATAAGCAACCTCCAGTTTCTCGGGTTAACATTAATATCAACTTCGATATTAATACCTATAACCCAGTAGGCCGATTTAGTTATGTTCAGTTAGTGTATAACTTCTAATTGTCTGGAATAGGGAGCAGAACCATTCGGTTCTGCTCCCTTTGCTTTCCCTTTTTTGTTATATCGAGGAAATCTCATGACCAACCTGGAGAGCTTTCAGTTACTGCAAAATACAACAGGGCTTCTGCCTTTAGTGTTTGATTCACCTCATAGCAGTTCGCATTTTCCAAACACCTTTCCCACACTCGCCAGCGAAACGGAACTTAAAACCGGCTGGGATGCATATGTTGATGAGTTGTGGCGGCCTGCGGTAGATCTAGGTGCAACAATGATTGCAGCTCAGTTTTCGCGCATGTATATCGATCCGAATCGTGCCGAAACGGATATTGATATAAGGTTGCTAGATGGTGAATGGCCCTATGCTATCGAAAGTACCGAGTATTCTGAGCGCGGTATGGGTTTGCTGCGTCGTTTTGCACTTCCAGGCAAACCTATGTATGCCAACCCCCTGCCCGTAAACGAGGTAATGATGCGTATTGAACGATATCATCGCCCTTATCACGAGTGTTTACGTGAATTATTAGATTATTTCGCTGCTAGTTTCGGGGGGGTATGGCACATTGATTGTCATTCCATGAAATCGCAAGGTAATGCTATGAATATAGACGCAGGCGCGGCTAGGCCCGACATTGTTTTGGGTGATGTTAATGGCGCTTCTGCAAATCCTGAGTTCACAGCATATATCGCCACTGCATTTAAGGATTTAGGTTATAAAGTTGCCATAAACTACCCTTATAAAGGGGGATATTGTGTTCGAGCTTATGGAAAACCAGCCTTAAATAGACACAGCCTGCAGATTGAAATTAACCGGGCTTTATATATGAACGAATCGGCTTTCACTAAAAACTCGAAGTTTTCAGAGTTTCAAGCTGATTTAAAGATTGTCTCTGAGCGCATTGCGCAATATGTAAATGCACAACTTTAGAGGTTGCAATGAAGAAAGAGCTGGATGGCGGTGATAAGAAAGAGAAAATTAGTGCAAAGTTACCTGCGCAAAAGAACTCTTTTAATAATACGGCTCTGAAAGTTGAGCGCAAGGGCAGTAACCCGATTATCATTTTGATGAGTATACTACTACTCGCTGCGGCGCTTACGTATTGGGTTGGTTCGGGAGAATTTGCCCGCGATGGTAATTTAGTGGTGCCTGGTTCTTTTCAAAGTGTTGAAAAAGACCGCTCGATTAGCAACCTTTGGCGAGTGAGTGATAGTGCTGATGTAGCACAACCGGTAAGCATAATTCAAATTGCGATGGCTATCCCACTTGGTTTAGAGCGTGGTGCGAACCTTATTTTTATGGTGTTAATTATCGGTGGCATGTTTGGTATTTTAACCAAAGCAGGCGCCGTTACCGCTGGGCTAGAACGCTTATTGGGCGCTCTGCGTGGCAATGTTTATGTGCTAGTGCCAACATTGATGTTTGTATTTGCTGCGGGGAGCACTTTTCTTGGCCTAGCTTCCGAATATCTGCTGATTATTCCGCTCATGGTGGAAATGGCCCGGCGTTTGGGGATGTCGAATTTAATGGGTTTGGCTATCCTTACGATATCAGTGAAAGCTGGTTTTCTCGCTTCTGTTACCAACCCTGTGGCGCTTACTGTTGCGCAACCATTGGTTGATGTTCCGGTATTTAGCGGCATTAGTATGCGATTAGTTGCATTTTTCGTATTTACTATTGTGGGTATTATTTTCATGATGGTAATGATTAAACGCTCTGGCTTTGATCCGGATGCTGTTATCGAATTCGATACCTCCAAACTAAGCTTTCGGCATGCGCTCATGCTTTTAGTATTATGCGCAGGCATAGGTTTGTTGGTGTATGCGTCTACCACCTGGGGGTGGCGTAATCAGCAGCTTACCGCATTTTATATTGGTTTAGCGGTAGTGCTAGCAAGCATTAGTGGTTTGGGTGCAAGTGGGGCTGCCGATGCGTTCGTGGAGGGGATGCGGAAAATACTGTTAGCTGCAATTTTAATTGGCGTAGCGTTCGCAATTGCAGTAACGCTGCAAAATGGGCAAATTCTAGATACCGTTATTTTTCGGCTAACCAGCATTGTGGGTGAAGATAACCCGTTATTGGCGGTGCAAGGGATGTTTGTTTCGCAATTGCTCCTCGATTTTCTTATTCCATCAACTTCAGGCCAAGCGGCTGTGAGCATGCCGATACTTGGCCCTATTGGTCAATTGGTTGGGTTAACACCTAATACCACGGTTTTGGCGTTTTTGTTTGGTAATGGCATATCCACAATTTTCACCCCTACTTCAGGCACGTTATTGGCCTATTTGGCTACTGCTCAAGTACCTTGGGCAACATGGGCTAAATTTGTTCTGCCACTCGTTGGTATTTATATTGTGTTGTGCGTTTTACTATTAGCTATTGCAGTTTTAGTAGGTTATTGAAGTGGGATTTGGTTATCGAAGTGAAAAAAGAGCTAACCACAGTGTGGCTAGCTCTTTACGGTTAGAACTTGCATGCAAATGTGCTTAGAAGCGGAAGTTTAAACCCACAGCAAAGCCATCAAAAGCTGTAATGGTTGCAATAGCGATATATTTCATCTTCATAATGTTGTTCATTTCCTTGAGTTACCTCTAGTGTTGAAAATTAACATGAGCTATCGGGCTGTAACGCACTGGTAACGGGGGTTAAAGGTTATGTTAATAGGTAGCGAAATTAAGGGTTTCTTTACGAAAGGAAGCTAATGCTATAATTGCGGCGCAATAGAAACTCTACTAATAAAGGCTGTGCAATGCTGTTAATGCTCGATAATTATGATTCGTTTACCCATAACCTAGTGCGCTATTTTCGTGAACTGGGGCAAGAGGTGCGGGTAGAACGCAACGATGCATTAACTGTGGCTGATATTCGAGCGTTGCAGCCAGCCGCTCTGGTGATATCGCCGGGCCCCTGTACACCCAATGAAGCAGGCATTTGTTTAGCAGCGATTGAACAGCTTGCTGGGGAGCTACCTATTTTAGGTGTGTGCTTAGGGCATCAAGCGATTGGCCAAGTATTTGGCGGAAAGGTAGTGCGTGCCCATGAAGTAATGCATGGCAAGCGCTCTCGGGTACGCCATGATCCAAGCGCGCTATTTGCTGATATCCCGGAGTATTTCGATGTGGTGCGCTATCACTCACTGGTGCTGGAGCAATCTTCGCTGCCGGAATGTTTAAAAGCTACCGCGTGGGTGGCGGATGCGGGAATGAGGGCAGAAGTTATGGCACTGGAGCATCGCGAACTACCGATATTTGGCGTACAGTTTCACCCGGAATCTGTACTGAGCGAGTATGGCCACCAAGTGCTGGCGAACTTCTGTAAGTTACTACCGGGTTTAACCGTTGAGCAGCAACATGCGCTGCAATCGACGAACCGGGAAGTGTTACCGCAAGGGTTTTAAAGTTTCTCTGTAATTAAACCTTAGAATAAATATTACCTAATCGGGTTGTAGCGCCATACATCTGCACGCATCATTTACACTTCATTGCATACTTATGCGCCTTATTCGCAAAACTAATTTTTCGCTTCTAGCCCTTTTTCCATAACGCTTTAACAGCACAGACATTTACCTTCATTCATGGCATAATAGGCGTATTCTGTACTTGTATGTACAAACGTATTTGTTTTGTTGAACCTCATAGAGCGTATCGTAAATACGCCTCAAAGGAGAGCTTGTAAATGTCTAATGTTATGCCAGTAACTCGCGCGTTATTTGATGAAGTAATGGTGCCGAACTACAATCCTGCGGCAATCATTCCTGTACGCGGCGAAGGTTCGCGGGTTTGGGATCAAGAAAACCGCGAATACATTGATTTTGCAGGCGGTATTGCAGTGAGCTGCCTAGGCCATTGCCACCCGGCAATGGTGAATGCACTTACCGAGCAGGCCAACAAGCTGTGGCATCTAAGTAATGTGCTTACTAATGAACCGGCTTTGCGTTTAGCTAAAAAACTTACCGATGCCACGTTCGCCGAGCGCGTATATTTCGCCAACTCAGGCGCGGAAGCCAACGAAGCAGCGCTAAAGCTAGCACGCCGTTGGGCATTGGAAGTTTACGGTGAACAGAAGCAAGAAATTATCGCTTTCCACAAAGGTTTCCACGGCCGTACATTCTTTACCGTTACTGTAGGTGGGCAAGCAGCTTACTCTGATGGTTTCGGACCAAAGCCAGGTGGTGTGCAGCACGTAGAGTTTAATAACCTCGAGAGTTTAGCGGCGGTGATGTCGGATAGCACCTGTGCTGTAATGATTGAGCCGTTGCAAGGTGAAGGTGGCGTAGTTCCGGGCACGAAAGAGTTTTTAAAAGGTGTGCGCGAATTGTGTGATAAGCACAATGCATTGCTGATTTTCGATGAAGTGCAAAGTGGTTTCGGCCGCACCGGAACTCTGTATGCGTACGAGCAAACCGGAATTACTCCCGATATTTTAACCACCGCAAAAGCACTTGGTGGCGGTTTCCCAATTGGCGCGATGCTTACTACTGCAGAAATTGCTGCGCACTTAAAGCCAGGCACCCACGGCAGCACTTATGGTGGGAATCCATTAGGCTGTGCTGTAGCGGAAGCCGTGATGGATGTTGTAAACACCAAAGCAGTGCTCGATGGCGTGAAAGAGCGTGAACAGTGGTTCCGCGATGCGCTGCGGAAGATTAACGATAAGTACGATGTGTTCGAAGAAGTGCGCGGCCAAGGCTTGCTGTTAGGTGCGGCACTGAACGAGAAATACAAAGGCAAAGCCCGTGAGTTTTTGGTAGCTGGCGCTGAAGAGGGTGTAATGGTGCTGGTAGCAGGTATGGATGTAATTCGATTTACACCTTCGCTAGTAATTACCGAAACTGATATCGCCCAAGGTATGGCGCGATTTGAAGCAGCAGTAGCCAAAGTAGTAGCTGCACACAGTTAATAACAAAGGGAATTACTATGTTAGTAGTTCGTCCGATCACCGCAGGTGATTACGATGCCTTATACGATTGCGCAGTAGAATCGGGGCACGGCTTCACCTCGCTGCCAGTAGATGAAACCCTGCTGCGCCGACGTATTGAAGGCGCTCAGGAAGCATTTGCGAAAACCTCGCTAAAGCAGCCAGGCGAAGAAGGGTATCTGTTCGTGATGGAAGATACCAAGAGCGGCCAAATTGTGGGCGTGAGTGGCATTGAAGCTGCGGTAGGCTTAACGAATGCGTTTTACCACTACCATCTTGGTAAAGTGGTACACCATTCGCGTAAACACAATATTTATAACGCTTTACAAACACTTACCCTGTGTAATGATTACACTGGGGTAAGTGAGTTGTGCACGCTGTTTTTACGTGAGCCATACCGAGAAGGGCGCAATGGCAGAGTGCTATCTAAGTTTCGCTTGTTGTTCATGGCACAGTTTCGTGAGCGTTTCGCCAAGCAAGTAATTGCGGAAATGCGGGGCATTTCTGATGAGAACGGCCGCTCACCATTTTGGAACTGGCTTGAGAAGCACTTTTTCACCATGGATTTCCCAAGCGCTGATTATCTTACGGGTATTGGTGAAAAAACCTTTATTGCTGAGTTAATGCCGCGCTTTCCCATTTACGTAAATATGTTAGATAAAGCTGCTCAAGATGTGATTGCTAAAGTGCACCAGAATACTTTACCTGCATTAAAGCTATTGCAATCTGAAGGTTTCCGCTACCGCGGTTATGTGGATATTTTTGACGCGGGGCCAACCGTAGAGGCTGAAGTAAGCCAATTGCGCTCGGTGCGCGAGAGCCGCTTAATTACCGTGCAAATTGGCCAACCGGAAGTGAGCGAGAATGTGTTGATATGCAACACCAAGCTAACAGATTTCCGTGCCTGCCAAGCCGATGTAAATTGCTGTGGCGATAATGTAATTTTAACCCAAGAACAAGCCGATGCCTTGCAGGTAACTGCAGGTGATTCAGTGCGCTTAGCACCTTTATAGGGCTTTTTTTAAATGCACCTAATCAGTTCGGTGATGCAAATTAGGGGAAGGATATATGAGTTCGAAAACGTTATTTATTGATGGCCAATGGTTAGCTGGCGCTGGTGAAAACATGGTGTCTGTCGATCCAGCAAAGAACCAAGAGATTTGGCGGGGCCAAGCGGCTACCGCGGAGCAAGTTGATGCAGCCATGCAGGCCGCACGGAAGGCATTTCCGGCGTGGTCACGCACGAGCTTTGCCGATCGTTTAGCGATTGTGCAGAAGTTCTCTCAGCTTCTAGAAGAAAACAAAGAGGCGTTAGCACTGGTAATCGCTAAAGATACCGGTAAGCCGTTGTGGGAAACCCGCACAGAAGTGGCTGCCATGATAGGCAAAGCGACAATTTCTGAGCGCGCATATCACGAGCGTACGGGCGTTGTAGAGAATGACATGCCTGGTGCTAAGGCATTTATTCGCCACAAGCCTCATGGTGTTGTGGCTGTATTTGGCCCCTATAATTTCCCAGGCCACTTGCCGAACGGCCATATTATTCCAGCCTTGTTGGCAGGCAATGTGGTAGTGTTTAAGCCGAGTGAGCTTACCCCTTATGTTGCTGAAGAAACAGTGAAGCTGTGGCAACAAGCAGGCCTGCCTGCTGGCGTGCTGAACTTGGTGCAAGGCTTTGTTACTACTGGTAAAGCACTCACCTCACATGCGGAGATGGATGGCCTGTTCTTTACTGGCTCTTCTACCACAGGCAAATTACTGCATGAGCAATTTGGTGGCCGGCCAGATAAGATTCTTGCGCTTGAAATGGGTGGCAATAATGCACTTATCGTAAAAGGTGTAAGAGATGTAGATGCTGCGGTGCATAACATTGTGCAATCGGCGTTTGTTACTAGTGGCCAGCGCTGTACCTGCTCACGCAGAGTATTTATTGAAAATAATGCCAATGGCGATGCGATTTTGCAGCGCTTGCTCGAAGTAACGAAGAATATCCAAGTGGGTGTTTACGATGCGGAAGATCAGCCGTTTATGGGCGCAATGATTTCTGCAAAAGCGGCTGCGGGTATGGTTTCTGCGCAGAAGCAGTTGCTGGCCAATGGCGCTGAAGTGCTGGTAGAAATGCAGCAAGCTGATAGCGAAAAAGGGTTCGTAACACCGGGTATTTTAGATGTAACCCATATTCGGGAAATGCCAGATGAAGAGCATTTCGGGCCACTATTGAAAGTGTATCGCTACACTGATTTTGCTGCGGCTATCGCGGAAGCGAACAATACCCGTTTCGGGCTTTCTGCGGGCTTACTGGCCGATGAGCGCGCCGATTGGGAGCATTTCTTTACCCATATTCGTGCTGGTATCGTGAACTGGAACAAGCCTATTACAGGCGCCAGTAGCGCAGCACCTTTTGGTGGCATTGGCGAAAGCGGTAACCATCGGCCAAGTGCTTATTATGCTGCCGATTACTGTGCTTACCCAGTAGCTTCCGTAGAAGCTGAAAAGGTAGATTTCCCGGCTACATTAAACCCGGGTTTACGCTTTTAAGGAGAGGCTATGAATAATGCAACGAACACGGCACCGGCGCCTATGAGCGCCAAGGTGCAATGGCTTGATGGTAATAAATTTGTGGCTACTTCAGGTAGTGGCCACGCCGTGGTGTTCGATGGCGATAAAGCCGTAGGCGCTAGCCCAATGGAAATGGTACTGATGGCCGCGGGAAGCTGCTCTTCGGTAGATGTGGTAAGTATTTTGCAGAAAACCAAGCAGCAATTCGTGCGCTGTGAAGTTGCGGTGGAAGGCAAGCGCGCGAATGCCGTGCCAGCTGTGTTCACCGATATTCACCTACACTTCACTGTGTATGGTAATGATATTGAAGAGAAACATGTAGAGCGGGCAGTGAAATTGAGTGCCGATAAATATTGTTCGGTTTCAATTATGCTCGGTGCTAGCGTAAATATTACGCATAGCTTTAGCGTACTCGCAGGTTAACTGCGAGCCTATTTCTTATTGGCAACCAAACGTTTCGCTAGTATCCGTTCAATTAGCGGTGTGAGGATCAACTCCATCGCTAATCCCATCTTGCCGCCCGGCACTACCAGCGTGTTAATACGCGACATAAATGAGCCATCAATCATCTGCAAGTAATATGGAAAATTCGCATCAGAAATTCCGCGGAAGCGAATTACTACAAAACTTTCATCCATAGATGGAATATCTTTGGCGCTAAATGGGTTCGATGTATCCACCGTAGGCACACGCTGAAAGTTAATATGGGTACGCGAAAATTGCGGTACGATGTGGTGAATGTAATCGTCCATACTGCGCACAATACTTTGCGCAACAGATTCACGAGAATGCCCCCGTTCTGAGGTATCCCGAATAATTTTCTGAATCCACTCTAGGTTGGCGATCGGCACCATACCGATCATTAAATCTACATGCTTGGCTACATCATAATTCTCCCCAACTGCGGCACCATGTAACCCCTCATAGAACAGTAAATCGGTTTCTTTCGGTAATGGTTCCCATGGTGTGAAGGTGCCGGGCATTTGATTGTAGGGCACCGCATCATCAAAACTATGTAAATAATGGCGGTATTCGCCTTGGCCACTTTCGCCGTAGGTTTTGAAAAGGGCTTCAAGGGCCTGCAGATCGTTGGCTTCTGGGCCGAAGTAGCTAATGTGTTTGCCTTGCTCTTGTGCTTTGCGAATCGCCATATCCATTTCGGGGCGGGTGTAGCGGTGAAAGCTATCACCTTCAACGAAGGCTGCATTTACTCTCAGCGAACGGAAAATATGCCGCACTGCTTGGCTGGTTGTGGTGGTTCCCGAACCAGATGAACCGGTAACCGCTATAACTGGGTGGTGTGCTGACATATATCAAACTTCCTTAATAATGAGGTGGACGCTCGTCGGCAGATGATGGCGCTGAGCTTTCAGGAATTTGCTGCACGCGCTCAGCCATTATCATGATGTGCTTTTGGATGCGCTGCAACTCATCGCTTTGCTTCGCAACTAAACGGTTTAATTCGCTAATGGTATCTTCCTGAAATGCCAATTGGCTTTCTAGATCAATAACCCGTTGCTCGAGGGCAGCGTAGCCTTTGTCAGAAGAGAGCGTGTTTTTATCTGCCGTAGATTCTGATTCTATCGGTACATTTTGTGATTCAGCCGGAAATTCCGTCATTCTTTCGTTATCCCGTAGTCATTCATGGTCATTTACGTATATGATAGGCGCCTGTTTGTGTGGTGATTTGCAGTTATGTTAACGCACACAATGATCTTGAAATTGGGGTAGCACCGTTTTGGTATTATCCTAACGCGTTCAGCGTTGAACCTACATGATAGCGGAGAAATTCATGAAGTTAATGATTAAATTCTTGTCGGTGGCGTTTATGGCCGTAGTTTTAGTAGCCTGTGGTGGCCATGCACCGGGAGAAGTAAATCTAAATGATGAAACAGATTTGCGTTCATACGCTGTGGGTGCCGCTTCTTTGCGGGAAGCTCGTCAGTTAATTGACAACGTTTTAGAGCAATATCCAGACCTTGATGATGCGGACAAGCAAGAAGCAATGATTGTGGGCTTCTTAGATTTGTTGCATTTGCAACCGCGTGCCGAAGTAGAGCGCTTTGAATATGAGCTTACTGCCCGCGGTATCACTGCAGATGATATGTTGGTTGGTTTGCCGCCTATCGAAGAGTTTACTCTTGCAGAAGACGATGAAGTGAGCGAAATGCTATATACCTTAGGTGCGTATATGGCTGTGCAAGTGCTTACCGTAGACGATTACTTAGGCGATTATGGCAAAGGCTTAAGCGGCGCTGCCGTGGTAGCTGGTTTCTCAGATTCAGTTCGTGGTGAAAGCCGCTTGAATGATGACGAAATTGATGAGCAGTGGGAAATAATCCGTGACATCCTAACTCAGCCTGCACCGGGCGAAGTACCTGGCGCTGATAATTTAAGCATTGGTGAAGCGTTTCAAGAACAGAATGCAGCCCGCGACGGTGTAGTTGTTACCGATAGTGGTTTACAGTACGAAGTAATTCGCGAAGGCGATGGTGAGCGTCCTGAAGCTACTGATAACGTAATGGTTCACTATGAAGGCTCGCTGGTTACCGGTGAAGTATTCGATAGCTCTTATGAGCGTGGTGAGCCAATTAGCTTTCCACTGAATCGAGTAATTTCTGGCTGGACCGAAGGTTTGCAGTTAATGCAAGTTGGCGCTAAATACCGTTTTGTAATTCCAGCAAATTTAGCATACGGCGCTACCGAGCGAGCAAATGGTGTAATTCAACCTTATTCAACGTTGATTTTTGAGGTTGAATTGTTGGATATTAACCCAGCAGAGTAAGATTCTAGCCGGCTATCGCGAAGCTCCAGCTCTTTAGCGCCGTGCCGTTGTAGAGTTTGTTATAAATTTTTACAAAAAGGCTTCCAATTTGGAAGCCTTTGCTTTTTTAGAAGATTACTAAGTGGTTTGACCTTTCCTTAGTTGCCGTTAATACTCGAAGGGTCTGTTTTAATCCGCAGGCTGCCAACGAGAGCGAGAATAATAAGGAATGCATAATGAAAACTCACGTACCCACTTCACTACGGCCGCTGCAGCTCGGCGCATTAGCGCTAGCATGCTCGGTAGCATTAGCTGGCTGTTTTGGTTCTTCATCAACGAGCCCAACAGTATTCACAGAAACGAATCCGCCAACCGGAACGCCGCCGCCACCATATCCACCGGCAACGTCTAATTATCAATTTCCAGAAGTAACGGTGTATGCTCCAGGTGAAGTATCAGCAGAAATTCGCCGAACCGATTTTGGTGTACCGCATATTACTTCCGATAGCCTTGAAGGCATTGCCTTTGGAACCGCATTCGCATTTGCAGAAGATAATATTTGTGTTTTAGCAGATCAAATTGTGCGCTTTAACTCGCAACGATCTGCGTATTTTGGCCCTGATGCCGTGTTAGGTTCGGGCGATAGTGGCAACGTAATTAACGATTTTACTTACAAAGCGCTTGGCATCCGTGCTTTAGCCGAACAAAACATTGGTAACTTGAGCACTCATAGCCAGGCTTTATTGCAGGGTTACGCTGCAGGTTACAATCATTACCTTAGTGAAACGGGTGTAGAAAACATAGCCCCGCCTTGTGCTGGCATGCCGTGGGTACGCGATATTACTGATGTAGATATGCTTACCTATGCACTTGGTGTTGCCTTACTGCCAGGTGCAGCCAACTTCTTACAACCATTATTTATTGGTGTGCCGCCGGGCGAAAATTTCCAACCTACGCCAGTTGCCGGCGCAACCGCACTGAATAGTTCGTTTACCGCGCAATCCGTAACTATGCCAGAAGTAAACCCTTCAGAGTTAGGCTCAAATGGTTGGGCGCTCGGTAGTGATGTTACCGCCAGTGGCAACGGTATGTTGTTGGCAAACCCGCACTTCCCCCACGTTGGTAACCAACGTTTTTGGCGCTTCGGTATCGAAATTCCGGGCGAAATGAAAGTTGTAGGTGGTTCACTCTCGGGTATGCCGGGTGTTGTGAATATTGGTTACAACGAAAACATTGCCTGGACCCACACCTTCTCTACCGCTGAGCGCTTCATTGTGTATCAGTTGGAATTAGATACCAGTGATGCGTCTGGGCTTACTTACTTAGTAGATGGTGAACCACACCAAATTCAGCCCGAAACCTATCAAATTCAGGTGGCTACTGGGCCGGGTAGCGCGATTACATTGGAGAAAACTTTTTATCACAGCTCGTTTGGCCCAATGCTGACCATTCCTGGTGCGTTTGAATGGGGAGCCGATTTAGTAGGTACTACTTCAGCTTTTGCATTGCATGATGCGAACCTACCAAACTGGGATATTTTAGACCACTGGTTAGGCTTAAATCTTGCTTCTGATATTGATGAAGTAGAATCAGTGTTTGGTAAATACACGGGTTTGATTTTCAATAACGCGATGGTGGCTGATAAACACGGTGATGTATTCTTCACGGATGGTTCATCTGTGCCTGATTTGCGCCCTGAAGCCTTACAAACAATTCGTACCAGTTTACCGTTGCTGGCCATTCGTGGCCAAGCACCATTTACTTTAGTGCCCGGGAATAGCGATATCTTCCGGCCGCTTGGTAAAGTACCGCACCAACGCGCGCCAAGATTACGCCGCAGTGATTTCGTGCAAAACTCGAATGATAGTTTCTGGTTAACCAACCCGGAAGCACCGATCATGAGTAATGAGAATGCGGATCTATTGTTGTTCGGGCCGGTGAATAATCAGCAAACCTTACGTTCACGTATGGGTCAGAAGAAACTAACGGAAATCGCTTCAGTTTCACTTACTGAGCTTGAGGAAACTTTGTTTAGCAATCGTGCGTTCCTAGGTGAAGAGCTGTTAGCCGATCTTCTTTCTGCATGCTCATCCCAAGGCGCCGCACCAGTGCTAGTTGGTGAAGCCGAGGTAAGCATTGTACAAGCCTGTGCTGCGTTAGCAATGTGGGATGGCCGCATGGACAAAGCTAGTGTAGGTGCAATGGTGTTCCGTGAATTTGCGGAGAAATTTAGCCGCAACCCTACGTGGGCTATTCCTTATACAGTGCAGCAACCACTCACTACCCCTTCAGGTTTAGGCAGTAATCAGCAAGCGGTGCAATTGTTAGCCCAAGCGGTACAAACAATAGATCAAGCCGGGCTTGATATCATGGCGCCGCTAGGCGATGTGCAATTTGTTGAGCGTAGCTTACCCAATGGAGTTGCTAGTGGTAATCGCCTGCCATGGGGTGGCGCAAATAACATTGAAGGTGGCTTCAATGTGTTTCGTTCCCAAGGTGCGGAAGATGGCACATTGTTGCCACGCCATCGTTATCCTTCGTTGCCGGGCACTCAGCTTTCAGAAGAGGGATATCACATTACGAGTGGCTCGAGCTGGATGTTTGTGATGGAGTTTACTGAAGATGGGCCAGTTGGCCGCGGGTTACTTACTTATTCGCAGTCTTCAGATATTCGTTCGCCACATTACATTGATCAAACTGAGTTGTATTCAGATATGCCGCAGTTGGCGCCGATATGGTTCCAGCGTGCCGATATTGAAGCGAATACTATTTCGATTCGCACGGTAGGGGCAGCAGAAGAATAAATAATGCTGTAGATGCGAAAACGAGAAGCGAAAACGGCTGCCCAATTGGCAGCCGTTTTTTAAGTACGTTTTATCTATTGTGGTGCGCCTAACACCTCATGTGCGGCAAGAAGCGCAATAAGCTTATCTTCCAGCTCCAAACGATTTTGCAAAGCCTCGCCAAGTGCAGATATATCGGTGATAAAGCTTGGTAGTTCATCGGTATCCAATACTTCGGCGTAGCTATCATGGAAACTTAATGCAATCTCGGTAGTATCAGCGATGAGCGGGTAAACTTGATTCGCAAACGAAAGAGTAGATTGATTGTGGGCGCTGGCTTCCTCAAGGATGTGATCGTACAGTTCAAAATGGCCTGCAGATGCGTAATCGATGAGAATTTCACAGAACTCGCGAATCTCGGCTGCAGCGGGTAGCTGCTCAGAGTTTTGTTGATACGGAGGCAATCCGGCTATTTTACAATAGCGCACAAGTAAATCTTGGCGCTCATCAAGCCAGCGATCTAATGCTTGGTGCAACCCCGCCCATTGTTCCTTTGCTGCTGTGTTCCGGCGTAACATGCGAACTCCTTGATTGCCCTCAGCCTTTGCCGAGGCAATACCACTGTACTGCGAGTGTAGAATCAAAATCAATAGTATTTACAGCATTTAGATCAAGTAACGGGCTTTTCACTGATCTTATTTAAGGTAAACTGCGAAGCGAAGTTAACTGCGGAGGTATCATGATTCAACCGGATATTGTGCCAGAACCGAACGAGCAAGTGTGGTGGTTTATTGTTTCTGGCAATCAAATGTTGCTAGCCGAACAGCCAGAAGAGGCTGCGCTACCATTTTTGGATGCAACCAAAGTGCCAGGAGCAAACACCGAGTACACTGCCAAAATTGGTACCTACCGTGATGCACCAGCGTTTATGTTAATGCAAGATTCCCCGGCTATGGTGCTACCAGGATATCATTGGCAGCCGTTGCGGAATTCCATGGCAATGGGCGATGCGGATCTTTTTGCATTAGGCGGCCGTGCTTGCCAAATTCAGCACTTTTTGGGCACGCATCGTTTTTGTGGGCGTTGCGGCAGCCATACGGTGCAAAGCCGCGATGAGCTGGCGGTAGTTTGCCCTGAATGCGAATTCACCTGTTATCCACGCATTTCTCCGTGCATTATTGTGGCTATTTATCGCGATACAGGGAGTAGTCCCGAATTACTGCTCGCCCGCGGGGTTAGGCATCCGGAAGGTATGTTTTCGGTGCTGGCTGGTTTTGTGGAAAGTGGTGAATCATTAGAGCAATGCTTGCACCGTGAAGTATTTGAAGAAGCGGGAGTTTTAGTAACGGATGTGCGCTATGTTACCAGCCAAATTTGGCCCTTCCCGCATTCGCTGATGGCGGGATTTATCGCGCGCTATGCCGGTGGTGATTTGGTGTTAGAGCCAACAGAGCTTTTAGAAGGCGGTTGGTTTGCGCTAGATCAGCTTCCACGTACACCACCATCGGGTACAATCGCTGCCAAGTTAATCGCAACGGTAAAAGCTGAAGTTAACGCTAGCTCCTGATAGAATTACCGCATTGAAATCGAGGAAAACTGAAACTATGTCGCAAGAATTGAAAAACGATCGCTATTTACGCGCTTTACTCCGCCAACCGGTAGACCGCACACCTATTTGGATGATGCGTCAAGCAGGCCGTTATTTGCCAGAGTATCGCGAAGTGCGTGGGCAAGCTGGCGATTTTATGAGCCTTTGTAGAAATGCAGAACTAGCCTGTGAAGTAACCCTGCAACCATTGCGCCGCTTTCCCTTGGATGCTGCAATTCTATTTTCAGATATCCTTACTATTCCTGATGCAATGGGGCTTGGTTTGTATTTCGAACAAGGCGAGGGGCCACGCTTTAAGAATCCAATTCGTGATGCTCAAGCGGTTGCTAAATTACCAGTGCCAGATCCTGAAGATGAGCTTGGCTATGTAATGAAAGCGGTAAGTACGATTCGTAAAGCATTGAATGGCGATGTGCCACTTATTGGTTTCTCCGGTAGCCCGTGGACATTGGCAACCTACATGGTGGAAGGTGGCAGTACCAAGAACTTTTCTATCGTAAAAGCGATGATGTATCGGGAACCAGAAGTGATGCACCAGCTGTTAGATAAGCTTGCGCAATCGGTAACCTCATATTTAAATGCGCAGATTGCCAATGGTGCGCAATCGGTAATGATTTTTGATACTTGGGGTGGTGTGTTATCACCACGTGATTATGAAGAGTTTTCACTGCGTTACATGGCGCAAATTGTTGATGGTCTTACTCGTGAAAACGAGGGAAGAAAAGTGCCGGTAACCTTGTTTACCAAAGGTGGTGGCCAGTGGCTTGATATCATGGCGGCTACCGGTTGTGATGCTCTAGGCGTAGATTGGACCACGGACTTAGCCACAGCCCGAGCGAAAGTAGGCGATAAAGTTGCCTTGCAAGGTAATATGGACCCAAGCGTACTGTATGCAAGCCCAGAGCGTATTCGCGATGAAGTTGAAATTATTTTATCGAGCTATGGCAAAGGCGCTGGTCATGTGTTCAACCTAGGCCATGGCATTCACCCAGAAGTGAATCCAGATCACGCGGGTGCCTTTATTAACGCAGTACATGAGCTAAGCCCGAAATACCATAAGTGATCGTTTTTGCGACCAATTCCGATATATAAGCGTTGAAGGCGCCCGAGAGCATGGCGCCTTTGCGTTACAATGCACGTATATAGTTGTATTGATATCGAAATGCTGGGAGCATTATGGCTAAGCGATTTTTTTTCACCCCACTTACTGTTGTTGTTGTAGTTGTTGCTGCAATTGTTGGCTATTTATACTTTTCTGAAGAAGAGCAAGCGGGTGGCCAGCGTGGCCCGCAAACAGCCAATGTAGTTGGCGACACTGCTCGGATTATGGAATTCCGTGATGTGATTGAGGGCTTGGGAACCTCACAAGCGCGTGAATCAGTAGATATCATGGCGCGGGTTTCGCAAAGTATTCGAGAAATATACTTTCGTGATGGCGAAGATGTAGAGAAAGGGCAGTTGCTAGTTACCCTGCAAGATCGCGAAGAAGTTGCGCGAGTGCAAGAGCTTGAATTCCGTTTAGCGGATACACGTAGGCAACTAGAGCGCTTACGCGATTTGGCGCGCGAAAATGCCGCATCGCGCAGCATGATCGATGAACAAGAAGTACGAGTTGAACAAACCGCCGCCGAGCTTGAAGTGGCGCGTTCGCGCCTAGAAGAACTTACTATTCACGCTCCCTTTGCTGGCCGCCTTGGTATCCGCCAAGTGAGCCCGGGCCAATTAGTACGCCCAGGTGATGTGATTACCACACTTGATGATATTTCCCCAATTTATGTAGATTTCTCCGTTCCAGAACTGTATCTGCCAAGTTTAGCTGCAGGGCAACGCGTTGCGGCAATTTCAGCAGCATACCCAGGCCGTGAATTTGATGGTGAAATTGTTAGTGTAGCCTCACGTGTTAATCCGGTAACCCGCTCTATTATGGTGCGGGCTGCGATTGCCAATGATAATCACGAATTACGCCCAGGTATGTTGTTACGCGTACAATTGGAGCGCAGTGTAGACCACACCTTAATGATTCCAGAAGCTGCGGTAATTCCGATACGTAATGAACAATTCGTGTACCGCGTGGAAGATGACCGAGCAGTGCGCACTGTAGTTACCATTGGCCGCCGTTTACCAGGCTGGGTAGAAATTACCGGCGGTATCAGTGAAGGCGATATGATCATTGTTGAAGGTACCATTCGTGTTCGCGATGGTTTGCCCGTTAACGTGAATTTGCGCTAATTAGAGAATCGGAGCGGTAGCCCATGTTTTTATCAGATGCCTCAGTAAAGCGCCCGGTTTTCGCCACGGTAATCAACGTGCTGTTGATTATTTTTGGGGTGGTTGCTTTCACCTCGTTACCATTGCGCGAATACCCAAATATTGAACCGCCGGTAGTTTCGGTAAACACCAATTATCCGGGTGCCAACGCCGAGATTATTGAATCCCAAATCACTCAAGTAATTGAAGAACGAATTAGCGGTATTGATGGTATTAAAACCATTACTTCTCGTAGCCGTGAAGGCAGCTCACGTATTACCATCGAATTCGAGGGCAATCGTGATATTGATTCTGCTGCCAATGATGTTCGAGAACGGGTACAGCGGGTAATCCGTAGCCTTCCTGAGCAAGTTTTACCACCGGAGGTTACCAAAGCCAATGCCGATGAAGATACGGTAGTTTGGTATAACCTGCGCAGTGAAAATATGACCACCTTAGAGCTCACGGATTTTGCCAATCGCTATCTGGTGGATCGGCTCTCGGTGGTGGATGGGGTAGCCCGCGTGAATATTGGGGGAGAGCGCCGCTATGCCATGAAGTTGTGGCTTGATAGAAATGCAATGGCTGCGCGTGGTATTACTGTTACCGATATTGAAAATCGCCTCCGTGCAGAGAATGTAGAGCTACCAGCCGGTAACATTGAATCTCGCGACCGTGAATTTTCAGTGCGAGTTTCCCGTAGCTATTTATCCCCTGCCGATTTCGCCAACTTAAGTATCGTATCGGGTTCTGATGGTTATTTAGTTCGTTTAGGCGAGGTGGCTCGGGTTTCACTTGAAGCTGAAGATGATCGCTCGGAATTCCGTGGTAATGGTATCAATATGATTGGTTTAGGGATAATCCGCCAATCCGATGCCAATACGCTTGATGTAGTGGACAACGTGAACCGAGAAGTGGAGCGCATGCGTGCCACATTACCGGCCAGTATGATCTTAGTGCCAAGCTATGATTCCTCCATATTTATTCGTGATTCTGTAAAAGAAGTGTACAACACCTTATTTATTGCGATGGCGATGGTGGTGATTGTTATCTACCTGTTCTTGGGGAATTTACGGGTAACGCTAATTCCGGCCATTACTGTTCCAGTGGCATTGCTAGCATCCTACATTGTGCTCTACGCTATGGGCTTCTCCATCAACTTACTTACGCTGCTGGCTCTGGTACTCGCCATCGGGCTGGTGGTAGATGATTCGATTGTTGTACTAGAGAATATTTATCGGCGCGTGGAAGCGGGCGATCCACCATTGCTTGCTGCCTATCGAGGCGCTCGCGAGGTAGGGTTTGCCGTTGTGGCCACCACCTTAGTATTAATCTCCGTATTCGTGCCCCTAGTATTTTTGGAGGGCAACATTGGTCAACTGTTTACTGAATTCGCCATAGCCCTCGCGGCTGCGGTGGCCTTCTCAAGTATCACAGCACTTACACTTTCGCCAATGTTGTGCTCGAAAATCTTGAAAAAGAAAGAGAAATCGACAGGTTTTAGCGCGTTTGTAGACCGTAACTTTAAGAAATTAGAAGTACGCTATGAAAATGTGGTGAAAAAAACGATTACCATCCCAAGTATGGCGTTTGCATTGGTGATTCTTTCTGCCGCAGCTGCGTATTTATTGCTTGATCGGATTGGCCAAGAGTTTGTGCCACCAGAAGATCGCGGTAACTTCTTTGTTTCTGTGCGTGCCGCGGAAGGCGCCAGTATTGAATCCAATTTGCGTAACATGGATAAGGTAGAGCAGGTGCTATTACCTTACCTTGATGAAGGTAAAATTGACCGATTGATCGTGCGTACCCCTGGCTGGGGCACTAGTGCTGGTATTGCTATAGTAGGTACAATTCCTTTTAGTGAGCGCGATTGGAGCTCGTTTGAGTTAATGGCGGAAGTACGGGAAAAGTTAGCAGAAATTCCGGATGTAGTTGCCTTTGCTAATATGCGCAGTGGTATTCGCGGCGGTGGTGGATCACGGCCTATCGAGTTTGTGCTGCAAGGCAATACGTATGAAGAACTTGCCCGTTATCGGGATATCGTGATTGAGAAAGCGTCAGAAAACTCTGGTTTCTTGTCGTTAGATAGCGATTATGATGAAACCGTGCCTCAGCTATCCGTACAAATCAACCAAGAGCGCGCGGCTGATTTAGGCGTTTCGATTGGTGATATTGGCCGTACGCTCGAAAGTATGTTGGGCCAACGTCGAGTTACGCGTTATCAAGACCGCGGTGAAGAATATAACGTGATCTTAGAAGGCGAGCGGGATGATTATCGCACACCACAAGCTATTGATAACATCTATGTTCGCTCTCAACGAACTGGCGAACTGGTGCCGATGTCGAACTTGGTAACGGTTACTGAAGGCGCAACTGCCCGCCAGTTGAACCGCTATAACCGGATGCGTGCTGTTACCATTACCAGTGATTTAGCGGATGGCTACTCGTTAGGTGAGGCGCTAACGTACTTAGAAAATATTGTTGCTGAACACTTACCAGATGATGTGATGATTGATTACAAAGGCCAATCGTTGTTGTATCAGGAGGGCGGGAGCACCATTATCTTTATCTTCGCCTTGGCTTTGGCAATTACCTTCTTGGTACTCGCGGCTCAGTTTGAAAGTTTTGTGCATCCGTTTGTGATTATCTTAACGGTACCACTGGCTGTGTTTGGAGCAACGGCAGGGCTTTATCTTACCGGGCAAACTATCAATATCTATAGCCAGATAGGTATCGTGATGTTGATTGGTTTAGCAGCGAAAAATGGTATTTTAATTGTTGAGTTTGCGAACCAACTGCGCGATGCGGGTATGCGCTTTGAAGATGCACTTGCACGTGCTTCGCGCTTACGTTTGCGGCCAATTATTATGACCGCATTCACAACGCTAATGAGTGCTTTACCACTGGTGTTGGCTTCAGGCCCAGGGGCAGAAAACCGATTTGTAATTGGTATCGTAATCTTCTCGGGTGTTGCCTTCTCGGCATTCATGACCATTTTCTTAGTGCCCGCGTTATACATGGGCTTAGCGAAGAATACTGGCTCACCGAAACAATTAGCACGTGAGCTTGAGAAGCTAGAAGCGGAATACCCAGATCGCCGTGGTGAAGTAGATGAAGTAGCGGAAGCGATACAGGAAACCCAAGAGCCTGAACCGAAAGGCGCTTGAGTTAAATGTTATAGGGGGATTGGTTACTCAATCCCGCTATTATATTGCGGCTATTTTGCGGGTGGTTGGTGAAAATACCATCCACCCCGTACTCTTGCATCAAGCGAATATCTTCAGGTTCATCTACCGTGTAAACAAACACCTGTAATCCTCGGTTATGCGCGTCATCGATAAATTCTTGGCTAACAAAGCCCACGTCTATATGTACCGACCAGGCGTGGAGTTCTTCCGCAAAAGCAGCTAACCGTAACGGTGAGCCTGCGGTTAACGCCCCAATTCGAAGTTGAGAATTACGTGTTTTTAGCGTATTCAACCACTGATGGTTGAACGACGATACGATGATATTTTCGAACTGAAAGGAATACTCATCGATAGCATGCTGAACATGGTTGAGTAATAACTCGAGGCTTACTGGGCTTTTTATTTCAATATTTAGCATACAGCGGCCCCGAACCAGCGCGAGAACTTCACGCAGAGTAGGGATAGGCTGTTGGTTAAAAACTTTGAGTGCCGCCACCTGCGTTTTCGTGAGATCAATAAAGCGGCCTGGTTGCGCTGCTAATCGCCGCAAGTAGCGATCGTGAAACACAAAAATTTCATCTTCAACCTGCATGATATCAATTTCGATCCCATCAGCATGGGTATCGAGCGCACGTTTGAATGCTGCAATGGTATTCTCGGGGGCTTCTAGGCTAGCACCCCGGTGCGCGATAATGAGCATGCTATCTCCTTCGCTTTACTCTGCAACCTTGGTGTTGCTATTCGTAGTGCTTGGTTGCTGGCCTTTTAGCTCACCAAATACCGAGCCCATGCGGGTAACCACGCCAGGTGCAAGGCTTTCGGTAAACTCAACCATGTTCTCTGGGAATACCAGTACTACAGTTGAACCTAACTTGAAGCGGCCCATTTCGGCACCTATATCAAGTTCAATTTTATTCAGGCCTGCGTTTGGATACTCCCACGTATGCACGCATGGCCCGGTAGGCGGTGTAACGGTGCCAGCCCAAACCGTTTCGATGCTGGCCACAATGGTAGCGCCTACTAGCACCATTGCAAATGGGCCATTGGCACTATCAAATACTGCCACTACGCGCTCATTACGGGCAAATAGATTAGGTACATTATCCGCAGTAAAAGGATTCACTGAAAATAAATCGCCAGGCACATAAATCATTTGCCGAAGGGTGCCTGTTAATGGCATATGAATCCGATGATAATCGCGAGGTGCTAAGTAGATCGTTGCAAAGGTACCGTTATGGAACTCTTGCGCCAAGGCCTTATCGCCACCCAGTAGGGCTTGCATGCTGTAATCATGGTTTTTCGCTTGTACTATGCTATCACCTTGAATAGGCCCAAGCTGGCTAACCGTGCCATCAACAGGATGCGCTAGCTGGCCTTCGTTCGCTAGTAATGGCCGTGCATCGGCTTTAAGCTCGCGGGTGAAAAATGCATTAAAGGTTGGGTATTGGCGAAAATCAGGCTCTGCCGCCTCACTCATATCTACGTTGTAACGATTCACAAACCACTGGGTAAATGTGCGAGTGAACCAACCGGCTTCGGCACTGGCAAACTTACCCATAGCGCGCGACATGAAGTGCTTTGGGGCAATGTACTGTAAAGCGATTTTTAGGCGATCAAAGTTAGCCACAGTGGCTCCTTAATTCTGGTCTAGCGATTGAATAATGCGATGATAATTGTCGAGGCGGCCCGCGTCTAGTTTCCCTTCCGCTACGGCGGCTTGTAACGCACAGCCAGGGTCGGTTAGGTGCTTGCAATCGCGAAATTTACAGCCGCCGAGAAAAGGGCGGAAATCTTTGAAACAATAGGTAACGCGATCGGCATCGATATGCCACAAACCAAACTCACGAATACCTGGGGAATCGATGAGTGCTCCGCCATTCAGCAGTGGATACCAGCGCGCCACGGTAGTGGTGTGTTGGCCAAGCCCTGAGTTATTCGAGAGAGCGCCAATCGCCAAGCTTACTTCGGGGAGTGCAGCTTGCACTAGCGACGATTTGCCCACGCCAGATTGGCCTACCAATACCGATACTTTTCCTTGAAAGGCGTTGCGCAGCGCTTCAATACCTTCATTCGTGGTAGCGCTAGCGTGAAACACTGGATAGCCCATAGCTTCATAAACTGATAAACGCTGGGCAATAAATGCAGCTTCATCAGCAGCAATGAGATCGGTTTTATTCATAACGATAATTGGCTCGATGCCTGCATCTTCGCAGGCCACCAAATAGCGATCGATAATCTGGTCGGAAAACGCGGGTTGTGGGCTTGATACAATAAATATTTGCTCTACGTTGGCAGCAATAGGTTTAATGCCATCATATTGATCCGGCCGGCATAACACGGAAGCTCGTTCTTCTACTGCTTCAACGATACCACCCAAACCTTTTTCATTTACAGGAGCCCGCCGCCACGCCACAAAATCACCAGTAACTAAGCCAGCTACAGTACGGCGAATGTTACAGCGGAAAATGTCACCTTCGGCATCAATAATATCAGCGTGCTGACCAAATCGGCTAACTACGCGGCCAGTTTCCAAGTTGCCAAGTTGATCATCTAACCACTCAGTATCTTGTTGAATCTGCCGTTTTGCTAAGCGCTTTTCTTGGTTTACTTTTACTCGGCGCAGTTGCCCTTTGGTTAATTTCGCTCGTTTTGCCAATCTAAGTTCCGCTGTTGTTTGCGTTGATAGCTGCATGATAGCAAATACTAGCCAATACAGTTATAGGAAGTTAACCATTTCCGTTGCCTGCGTGGTAGCATTATGGCAATGGAACAAGGAGATAAACAATGAGTGAGAATGCTGGGCGTTTAATTTGGATTGATTTAGAAATGACAGGCTTAAGCCCTGAAGAAGATGTCATTATTGAGATTGCTACCATTGTTACCGATGACGAGTTAAATATTCTTGCTGAAGGCCCGGTAATTGCTGTTCATCAAAGCGATGAACGCATGCAAGGCATGGATGCGTGGAATACCAAAACCCATGGTGAATCCGGGCTCACCAAACGTGTTAAAGAAAGCTCGCATCGTGAAGCCGAAGCAGAAGCGGCTACGATAGAGTTTTTGGCGCAACATGTTGCTGCAGGTGCATCGCCTATGTGCGGTAACAGTATTTGCCAAGATCGTCGTTTTCTCGCCCGTTATATGCCGAATTTAGAGGCCTTTTTCCATTATCGAAATCTTGATGTAAGCACGGTTAAAGAGCTTGCAAAACGCTGGCAGCCAAATATTTTGGCGGGCTTCCAAAAGCATAATAAGCATGAAGCTTTAGCTGATATTATCGAATCAATTGAAGAATTGCGTTATTACCGTGAACATTTTTTCATCGAACAGGCAAAATCTTAAATAAAGGGGGTTGCATTACCCCCTAGATTCAGTAAAATGCGCTCCGCAGTAGCGATACAGCAAGTGCTTCTTGTAGTACTAAAGTAACAAAAAGCGGGAATAGCTCAGTGGTAGAGCACAACCTTGCCAAGGTTGGGGTCGCGAGTTCGAATCTCGTTTCCCGCTCCAAATATAGAAAAGCAGCCTTTATGGCTGCTTTTTGCTTTTCTACGTTGGTGGTTATGGCTAGAGGTTATGGCCAGTGGCTATGCCAGTAATTAATCTAGCGCCTAAAGCAAGGATAATTACTGAAATCGTTCGAAAAAGATTGACAAAGCTATTTTTCACCTCTATATCGTCAACTAAATGCGGCAGCACGCTGCCTTCTGTAACAAAGTTGTCTGAATGGTGGAAATGATATGGCGACTACAACCCGTGAAACTTTGCTTCGGAAACCGTTTAACGATTTTCGGAATTACCCTTATGGTTTTGCACGCTCTGGGGATTTCTCAATACGCGAGAGCGATGCATTGTTGCATTATGGCTGCTTAATTAATGCGATGTTGGTTGGTGATTTCTCACCAAAAACCGCAGAAGATAAAGCACTATTGGCGGTTGCGCGTGGCGAAAAAGAAGCTGAAACCGCTGTAGAGAAAGCGTGGGCTAAATATCAAGCACGCATTAATCGACCCAAGGTAGGCAGTATGTACGGCCGTTCCAAAGTGGTAGATGATGGTGAATTTGGTAGTAGCAGCACCACTGAAGATGATTTGGTGGTAGAAGATTAAACAATGGCTCCCTTGGGAGCCATTGTTGTTACTACGCTTGTTTTGCTAACCGCGAGCGATTATTTGTTCTGCTCGCGCGTAATGGCGCGATGGGCGATATCGGTGCGGAAATATGCATTGTTCCAATGAATGGCATGTACAAGCTCGTAAGCGCGTTGTTGCGCTTCGGTAACGTTGTTACCTAATGCGGTACAGCACAGCACTCTACCACCGGCAGTAACCACCTTACCATCTGCTAACTGTGTGCCTGCATGGAAGGTTTTACTATCTTCCGTAGCTGGCAGTATGCCGGTGATCTCATCACCCTTGTTATAGCTATCAGGATAGCCACCTGCTGCCATAACTACACCAACTGCGGCTCTGGTATCAAATTCTATTGGCGTAGCGCCTAAACGGCCCGCAAGCGCATCTAAGCACAGTTCCACTAGATCAGAATGCAACCGCAACATAATGGGTTGAGTTTCAGGGTCGCCAAAGCGGCAATTGTATTCTAATACCTTGGCGCTGCCGTTTGGAGCGATCATTAGGCCCGCATATAAAAAGCCTACGTAGGTGTTGCCTTCGGCACGCATGCCATCTACGGTTGGTTGCATAACATTGGCCATTACCCAATCATTTACCGCTTGAGTAACTACAGGAGCTGGTGAGTACGCGCCCATGCCACCGGTATTCGGGCCTTTATCATTATTATCACGGGCTTTATGATCTTGGCTGGATGCAAATGGCAAAATCGTATCGCCATCTACCATGGCAATAAAGCTCGCTTCTTCACCAACTAAGAATTCCTCCACCACCACGCGGCTGCCAGCCTCACCAAACTTATTACCGGCGAGCATATCTTCAATCGCGGCATCTGCTTGCTCGAGGCTTTCAGCGATAATTACGCCTTTGCCGGCAGCTAAACCATCGGCTTTAATTACAATGGGTAGCGAATTGGCGCGAACATAGGCTTTTGCCGGTTCGATTTCCGTAAAGTTCGCATAGGCTGCCGTAGGAATATTGTGGCGCGCCAAAAAATCTTTGCAGAATGCTTTCGAGCCTTCCAATTGTGCAGCACCCTTGGTTGGGCCAAAAATCGCTAAACCATGAGCTTGAAAGGTATTTACAACACCTTTCACTAGTGGCGCCTCCGGCCCTACAATAGTGAGGTCAATTTTTTCTTGTTGCGCGAACGCAAGCAAGGCATCGATATCCTCAACATCAATGGCAATATTGGTTACCATTTTTTCGGCCGCAGTTCCTGCGTTGCCAGGGGCTACAAATACATGCTCTACACGGGTAGATTGGGCCGCCTTCCATGCCAAGGCATGCTCGCGGCCGCCACCACCAATAATCAAAACTTTCATGGTTTCACTCATTCACTCGTTGCGGGTTTAATAAACTTTAAAGTGAAGCGATCACTTTCACCAATACTCTCATAGTACTCGCGATTTTCATCACCTAAGCGCAAGCTCGGCGGTAATGTCCATACACCACGAGGATGATCAGCTGTATCTAGTGGGTTAGCGTTCACTTCGCTGCTATCCGCTAACACGAAGCCTGCCTGTTCAGCGTAGTGCACTACCAGGCTTTGTTTGATATAGCCGGATGTTTGCATATCTTCATCGGCGCGCTCTTCAGGTAAGCGATGATCCACTACACCAAGCACACCACCCGGCTTCAGGGCTGTATAGAAGGTAGCAAATGCGCCTGCTAATCCCTCGTCGCTATCGCCCATATACCAGTTATGTACATTGCGGAAAGTGAGTACTACATCTGCTGTTCCAGCTGGTGCAATGGCGCTTTGTTCTGTAGGTGCAAACTCGGTAAGAATTACATTCGCAAAAAGGGCATCGGAAGCGATGCGATCCTTATAGCGGTTGCGCGAGTTTACGTATCCTTCACGAGTTTCCGATGCAGGAAAATGTGCCGCATAAAACTGACCTTCAGCATGTAGGTACGGCGCCAAGATCTCACTATACCAGCCACCGCCTGGCCAAATTTCTACTACGGTCATGTTCGGCTCTACACCAAAGAACGTAAGCGTTTCTACTGGATTACGAAATTGATCACGTTGCTTGTTCGCGGGGGTTCGCGAAGGGTTATCTAAGATGCTAGTTAAGCTGTGCTCGGCTGCTACTTCGGCTTCGGCTACTGTTGCCTCTTGTTGTACAGCCGGTTGGCAGGCAACCAATGCGAAACTAAGTAATAGGGTACTGCTGCAAAAAATGGAACGTTTCATAAGAAGAACCTCTATAAGTGTTTGCTTATCCTAGTAGCCCAAATGCAGAGGGGCAATGTTTATGCCCCTCACATTGATATTTAATTACGCATTCATAGTGCCAATCTTGTTCTCTTTAATGGCGGAAATGGCGCATGCCAGTGAACACCATGGCAATACCATGTTCGTTCGCAGCGGCAATAATTTCCTCATCGCGAATGGAACCACCCGGCTGAATAATGGCTTTAATACCAGCCTCGGCTGCGGCATCGATGGCATCACGGAATGGGAAAAATGCATCAGATGCCATTACCGACCCTGCCACTTCTAATCCTTCATCATGGGCCTTTAATGCGGCCACTTTGCCACTGTATACGCGGCTCATTTGGCCTGCGCCCACACCAATGGTCATGCCATCTTTGGCATACACAATGGCGTTTGATTTCACATAACGCACTACCTTCCAAGCAAACAGCAAATCATTTAATTGAGCGCTATCAGGCTTGTTATCGGTTACTATTTGCAATTCACTTTCAGGCACTACCGCGTGGTCAATATCTTGCACTAATAAGCCGCCTTGCACCCGCTTAAAATCAAGTTGTGCGGTACGCTCAGCAAAGGCTTCCGTTACCAATAAACGCACGTTCTTTTTCGCAGCTACAATGGTTTGTGCTTTCTTACTGGCGCCTGGCGCAATAATTACCTCTACAAATTGGCGCGTAATAATGGCATGTGCTGTGGCTTCATCCAGTGGTTCGTTAAAGGCAATAATGCCACCAAAAGCAGAAGTAGGATCGGTTTTATAAGCGCGTTCATAAGCTTCCAAAATGGAGCTGCCAACAGCAACGCCACATGGGTTTGCGTGCTTCACGATCACACAAGCAGGTGAGGTAAATGATTTCACGCATTCAAGAGCAGCATCGGTATCAGCAATGTTGTTAAATGAAAGCTCTTTGCCTTGCAGTTGCGTAGATGATGCAACACTGGCTTCATGATGGCTTGGATCTACATAAAACGCAGCACTTTGATGGCTATTTTCGCCATAGCGTAAGTTTTGCTTTTTCTCGAGTTGAAAATTTAAAGTGCGCGGGAAGCGCTCGGGCTGGTCATGGCTATGTAGGCGTTGGCCAAAATAGTTGGCAATCATGCCATCGTAAGCAGCTGTATGCTCGAACGCGGCTACCGCTAAATCGAAACGAGTAGTATTAGTAACACCATCAAACTCGGCTAATTCACCTAGTACACGATCATAATCATGGGCGTTTACGATAATGGTTACATCATTATGGTTTTTCGCCGCGGCTCTTACCATGGTTGGGCCGCCGATATCGATGTTCTCTACAGCATCGGTAAAGCTACAGCCTGGCTTTTTCACCGTTTCTGCGAATGGGTATAAGTTAACAGCCACTAAATCGATGCCGCCAATATCTTGTTCGGCCATCACAGCCTGATCTTGATCCCGGCGAGCAAGAATTCCGCCATGAATTTTAGGGTGTAAGGTTTTTACGCGGCCATCCATGATTTCTTTCTGGCCGGTGTAATTGGCTACTTCAATTACTGGAATACCCGCTTCTTCAAGAAGCTTGGCAGTGCCGCCGGTGGAGAGAATTTCAACACCGCGCTGGTGCAACGCACTGGCGAAATCAACAATACCGGTTTTATCGGAAACACTTAACAACGCACGATGAATAGGGCGGATCTGGCTCATGGTCAGTTCTCGTTTTTTACTAGCTTGAGAGGGAAATTACCTTTGCGGCACAGGTTTTTACAGGTGCGGAAAAGATAATCAAGGCGCGGTTGCGTATTATACGGGAAAAGCGGCCAGATGCGAATCTCTGGCCGCGGGGTTTTTTGCTGCTAGTGGCTATTAATTTGCGCTACGCATCTGTTGAATAATTGCTTCTGCACTATTAAACCCGGCAATAACACCACCGGTAGATTTAATAATAAATGGGGTGCCAGAAATTCCGATACGTTGGCCCATTGCGTAGCCTTCAGCTACGGCGCTGGTGCATGCGCTGGTATCACCAACTAGGGCGTAGTGTTCTGTGCTAGCGCCAGTTTTGAAATCATGCATCGCTTGGGCAGAGTTGTCGGCGCATGTAATTTGTAATAATTGTTGATAATCCCTACCGCCTCCAAGGCCACTGCGCGGATAAGGGATATATTCTATAGTTACGCCCGCAGCTGCCAACTGTTTTTGTTGCTCGTGTAAGCGTTGGCAATAAGGGCAAGTTGGATCGGTAAACACCCAGATTGTGCCGAGCTCGGGAACGTTCTCGTTAGCTGGAAAGCTAACCAAAATGTTAGGGCTAATTGAGCCTATTTCCTGAATTGCTAAATCGGCAATCTGTTGGTTTCGGTACTCGCCAGATAGGTTGGTAATCGTTGCGAGGGCGAATAAATCACCCACTATGGCATAATCACCCTCGGCCGTAACCACCATGCCTTGGCCAGCAAGAGATATTTCATAAAAACCGGGAAAGCCAAAGGAACTTAAATCGCGCATAAAACGGATAGAGCTATTAGTAAATTGCGGATTTTGTTGCCGCACCCGCTCAACCAACTGATCAGGGTTGATGTCTCCGGCTGCGGATTGTGTTGGCGTACCGGCATTGTTCGGCAGCAACTGCCATACCAGCCCGCCAGCGAGTAGGGCGCCAATTAAAAAGGCAATTACAGTTTTCATAACCATCCTATTTGTGAATTAAATACTAGAGATGCACTTTAACCGAGCGCGTAGGAGATGGCAAAGCGTATACTGTGTTTACTCATAAATAGCGGGTAATGCAGTAATCGTTTATCCGCCTAGCACCAACAAAAAAGCCAACTCTAAGAGTTGGCTTTGGCAACACACGCCATTGCTTGTGTATTCACAGTAACCACAACAGTGATTAGTGTATTGGCAATCTTAGTTCATGCCGTATTTTTTTAATTTTTTCCGTAAGGTGCCACGGTTAATGCCTAGCATGGTAGCTGCGCGAGTTTGGTTACCGCGGGTATAGGTCATTACTTCTTCAAGCAAAGGTGCTTCAACTTCTGCTAATACTAATTCATAAAGATCATCTGGATCTTGGCCGTCAAGTTGCTTGAGGAAGTTATTTAGCGCCTGCTTTACCGAATTCCGCAATGGCTTCGGGTTAGAATTTTGGCCAATGGTAGTCAAAGGCGTGGTTACTGCATCACGATTTCCGTTTTGGTCAAACATAATAGCGCTCTTATCTCTCGTTAAAGTTAACAAAATACTCTTCAAGTGCAGCAAGTTGTGCTTCAGCTGATTCTAACGCATTAAAACTGCGGCGGAACTGTTCTGAGCCTGGAGCTTGCTGCAAATTCCCTTGCATATACCAGCTAATGTGCTTACGAGCGATTCGCATACCGCGATGCTCGCCGTGTAATTCATGTAGCTGGCGCAAATGCCGATTCATTACTTGGGCTATTTCAGTGCCAGTAGGCGGCGCAAGCTGCTTCCCGGTTTTGAGGTAGTGCACGATTTCTCGGAATATCCAAGGATTTCCTTGAGCGCCGCGCCCTACCATCACTGCGTCGGCAGCGGTGTATTCGAGTACTTCCCGTGCTTTCTGGGGAGAAGTAATATCACCATTGGCAATTACCGGAATGTTTATCGCATTCTTAATTGCAGCAATGGTGTCGTATTCCGCATTGCCTTTATACATACAAGCGCGAGTTCGCCCATGCACGGCTAACGCTTGAATGCCCGCTTGTTCTGCAATTTTCGCAATGGTTACGCCATTACGATGGTTCGGGGCCCAGCCCGTTCTTATTTTCAATGTAACCGGCACATTTACGGCCGCAACTACACTGTGCAGAATTCGCGTTACTAACTCAGGATCTTGTAACAGCGCCGAGCCAGCTAGCTTTTTATTTACCTTTTTCGCTGGGCAACCCATGTTGATATCAATGATTTGAGCACCTTCAGCAACATTATGCTGAGCGGCCAAAGCCATTAATTCTGGATCGGAACCGGCAATTTGCACTGAGCGAATGCCCGGTTCATCGCGATGCACCATTCTCGCCTTCGATTTTTCGGTATTCCACACTCTCGGATTACTCGAAAGCATCTCCGAAACGGCCATACCGGCCCCTAACTCCACGCACAAGCGACGAAATGGCAAATCCGTAACACCCGCCATTGGAGCAAGTAACACATTATTCGAAAGTTGATAGGAGCCAATCCGCATCGGTTATTTTCTGTTCAGCGAAAGGGGAGAGAATTTTAGGGAATTTCAGCTAGAAAGGAAAGGCGATAAAGTAATCAAAAGTACATAAAATTGCAATTTTTGCTCTTGACTTTATCGCCGCTGAAATGCTGATTGTGTTTATTTGTTAAACAAATGTAGTGAACACTGGGCTTTGTTGGTGAATTTAATGAGCCGCAGCGGATTCAGCTCAGCTTAGCGGTGGCGCAAAATGCGGAAAATCTGCGCCCTCACGATACTCGTGTGCCGTTTAAAAAACACCAATCTCCGCTTTCACGCACTGGGGCGAACTCAATTATTGGCCGGTATGCGGCCATAACATCTTCGGCTTGGCGCAATAGAATTCCCGACATGGCAATACTCCCTCCCACCTTTAAGTAGCTAAGGATTACTGGGGCGAGTTCTTGCAATGGCCCGGCAAGGATGTTCGCTACCACTAAATCCACTGCTACATTTGGCGCGTTTTCGGGTAAATATACTGAGAATTGTTCAGCAACAGCATTCAATTCGGCATTTTCTAGTGTGGCTTTTAGTGCTTGCTGATCAATATCGGTACCAATGCAACTGGCGGCGCCGAGCTTTAATGCCGCAATGCCTAAAATGCCTGAGCCACAGCCGAAATCAACGGTGCTCTTTCCGGCTAAATCTTGCTCGGCTAGCCACTGTAAACAAAGCGCTGTAGTTGGGTGAGTTCCGGTACCAAAGGCCATGCCAGGATCGAGTAAAATATTCGCCGCATCGGCAACGGGAGGCTGATGCCATGAAGGTACCACCCACAAGTTGTTACCAAAATCGATGGGCTTAAAGTTATCCATCCATTCGCGTTCCCAATCTTTATCTTCCAGCTGATCGGTTTTGTAGCGCAAGGGTTTAGCTAAGAAACTTACCTTTTGTAAATTCTTAATAATTGGTGCCATATCGGTTTCAGCAGGATACAACCCGGTAACTTGAGTAAGCTCCCACAGCGGCACTTCACCTGGCGCGGGTTCAAAAATGGGGGCATCTTTAGCATCGCGGTAGGTTACCGCTTGGGCTTTATTTGCCATCAGAATATCACCAAGTTGGCGGCCGTAATCTTGCTTCGTGGTAAGGGTTATTTGAATCCAAGGCATAACATTCTCTTTACTGGGCGATATGAACAAGCAATGGGTTTTACCGCATTACAGGAAACAAAAAAGCTCAGGGGTTACCTGAGCTTTTTATTATACCGGAAAGTTTATCACAGCAGGCTTAACTCATGCCTAGCTTTTTCTCTAGATAATGAATATTCGTGCCGCCGTTTTGGAAGTTTTCATCGGCCATAATGTCTTTTTGTAGTGGCGTATTGGTTTTAATGCCTTCAACAATAAGCTCACTTAAAGCGTTGCGCATGCGCGCAATAGCTACATCACGATTTTCACCATAGGTGATCAACTTACCAATCATCGAATCATAGTTTGGTGGTACGCGGTATTCGGTATAAATATGCGAATCCCAACGCACGCCCATTCCGCCCGGTGGGTGGAAACGTGTAATTAAGCCAGGTGATGGCAAGAAGCTTTTGGGGTCTTCGGCATTGATACGGCACTCAATGGCATGCCCACGCACTATAACATCTTCTTGGCTAATCGAGAGCGGCCGGCCTGCGGCAATGCGCAACTGCTCTTTCACTAAATCAATTCCAGTAACCATTTCGCTTACCGGATGCTCTACTTGAATACGAGTGTTCATTTCAATGAAATAGAACTCGCCATTCTCATATAAGAACTCAAATGTACCGGCGCCGCGATAACCAATTTCAACACAGGCTCGGGCACAACGTTCACCAATGCTTTTGCGCATTTCAGGGGTAATGCCCGGTGCTGGCGCTTCTTCAACTACCTTCTGATGGCGCCGTTGCATGGAACAATCACGCTCGCCAAGGTGAATTGCATTACCTTGGCCATCTGCCAACACCTGAATTTCGATGTGGCGTGGGTTTTCCAGGAACTTCTCCATGTAAACCACTGGGTTACCAAATGCAGCGCGTGCTTCAGTTTGAGTTGCTTGAATTGATTTCAACAGATCTTTTTCTTCGCGAACAACCCGCATACCGCGGCCACCGCCACCGCCAGATGCTTTGATGATTACTGGATAACCAATACGCTTGGCTATCTTTTTATTCTTCTCATCATCGTCATCTAGTGGCCCGCCTGAACCCGGTACACACGGAACACCGGCTTGCTTCATCGCTTCAATAGCTGCCACTTTATCGCCCATGATGCGAATTACATCAGGAGTTGGGCCAACGAAGATGAAGCCAGAGTTTTCCACTTGTTCAGCGAAATCTGCGTTTTCAGCTAGAAAACCGTAGCCAGGGTGAATGGCCGCAGCATCAGTAACTTCCGCAGCGCTTATAATGCGTGGGATGTTCAAGTAACTTTCTGTTGCAGAAGCAGGGCCAATACAAATTGATTCATCTGCAAGCAACACGTGTTTTAAATTTTTATCTACCGTAGAGTGAACCGCTACGGTTTTGATGCCTAACTCTTTACAGGCACGCAAAATGCGTAGGGCGATTTCACCACGGTTTGCAATTACAACTTTATCCAGCATAACGATTGCCTTTTTAGGTGGTTTATTCGATTACGAATAGCGGCTGATCGAACTCAACCGGAGCTTCGTTATCCACCAAAATTTGTTTCACAACACCAGCTACTTCAGCTTCGATGTGGTTCATCATTTTCATTGCTTCAACGATACATAAGGTATCGCCAACATTTACGCGTTGGCCAACCGCTACGAATGCTTTTGAACCCGGAGCTGGAGATTCATAGAATGTACCAACCATTGGTGAGCGCACGATGTTGCCAGAAATTTCTTCTTTGGCTGGAGCGCTCTCCGCTGCTGGAGCTGCAGCCGGTGTTGCTTGTGCTGGAGCGCCGTATGCTTGTGGCGCTGAAGCATAATGCATCATTTGCGGCTGTGGAGCAGTAGAATGGCGGCTAATGCGAACTGATTCTTCACCTTCGGTGATTTCCAGTTCCGCAATTCCTGATTCTTCTAATAGCTCGATTAACTTCTTAATTTTGCGAATATCCATTGTATACGTAACCTTTATAGAGAGTTGTAATGGTTTATTTGTTGTTGCCTAACCACGTTACTGCTGCAGTTAGTGCGAATTCATAACCTTTGGCGCCAAGGCCGCAAATTACGCCGTGGGCGCAATCAGAAAAATAAGAGTGGCGGCGAAACGGTTCGCGCGCATGCACATTTGATAAATGTACTTCAATAAATGGAATGGCAACCCCAAGCAGTGCATCACGTAATGCCACACTGGTGTGGGTAAACGCCGCCGGATTAATAATGATGAAATCAACTTCATTGCGCGCCTGATGCACAATGTTGATCAGTTCGTGCTCAGCATTGCTTTGCTCGCAGCGCACCTGGCAACGAAGAGCTTTGCCTAGCTGCTTTAAGTTCGATTCAATATCTGCAAGCGTAGTGGCGCCATAGAGCTCGGGTTCACGTGTGCCGAGCAAATTTAGATTGGGGCCGTTTATTACTAACACGGTTGCATCTGATATTTGGGTAGTATTTGCGCTTTTTTTGGTCATTGTGCTGCTATCTGCTGCGAAATTGAAAGAAACGCCATCATATACAAAATGACCCGAAACTTTTAGCTTAGTTCGGGTCATTATAAGGTTAATTTCTATTTTCGCAGCAAAATACTGGTCTTATCAGCGAAATTCGCCGCAACTACTCACACTTATTGCTGTTGTTGGAGTTGCTCTAAGCGCTGCTTAAACTGCTCTGCATTCATGAACCCAGTAACTCGCCAAGCACTCATTTCTTCGCCTTGCAGATTGAAGAAGAGGATGGTGGGTAAACCCAGCACTCGATATTCGCTGAGGAGTTCGGTGTTGGTAGCATTTACTTGTGTTACATCGGCTTGTAACACTGCAAAGTTGGCGAGGCTAGCTTGCACATCGGCATCGCTAAATGTGTAACGTTCCAGCTCTAAGCACGCGGTACACCAATCGGCATACAGATCGAGCATTACCCACTGGCCTTCCGCTGAGGCTTGGCTTACGTGTTGTTGCAGTTCTGTTAAATTTTGCACGTGGGTGAATTGCAGCTTGTTGGCTTCAAAGCTGCCATCCACATATGGTTTCTGCCAATTTACGCCAATGCCTGCGCCAATAATAAGAATCAACGCAGCGATGGTGCGGCCACGAATGCCGAGCTGTTGATAGAGCTCGCGGTAGATAATAATAGCGCTGCCAATAAAGAAAAGAATCCAGAGCCACGCCGCGGCCTTTAACGGCAGTAGGCGCTCAGCCAAGAATAGGGCTACGGCGAGCATCAAAATACCGAACATAATTTTTACGGTATTCATCCACGGGCCAGTTTTTGGCAATAGCTTACCGCCCGAAGTGCCGATAATAATAAGCGGGATACCCATACCCATGCTCAGCGCATACAGCACTACGCCACCTACCAATACATCGCCTGATTGGGCAATGAATAACAGCGCCCCAGATAACGGTGCGGTAGTGCAAGGCGAGGCGATCATGCCGGAAATAACACCCATGCCAAATACGCTTGGGTAGGCGCCACCTTTCTGGCTTTGGCTAATTTCAGTGAGCTTGTTCCGCCAGCTAGCTGGTAAATCAAAGCCGATAGTGCCAAACATCGCGAGCGCGAAAATAACAAACAATGCTGCAAGTACGCCGAGCAATACTGGGTGCTGTAAATAGGCTTGGTACTGCATGCCGGCAAGTGCCACAAGAATACCAAGTAGCGTGTAAGTAATGGCCATGCCTTGTACATACACAAACGAGAGCATGAAGCCCCTACGTAGGGTAAATGGCGTTTTTTGGCCCATGCGTTGGCCAATAATAATACCCGAGATAATCGGATACATCGGAAACACGCAAGGAGTAAACGCGAGGCCTAGGCCCAAGAGTAAGAATATTCCTGCAGTAAGCGCGAGGCGGTCTGGTTGTAGCCACTGAAATACGCCGCTAGGAGCAGGCTCCGCAGAGAAATCTTGCAGCTGGTAACTACCTGCCTCTGCCTCACCTGATGTAGCTTGTAGGGCAATTTCTGCAGTAGTAGGTGCGTAGCACAAACCAGCATCGGCACAGCCTTGATAACGTAAGGTAAGAATATCGCCAACATTAGCTGCTGCTAAATCCACTACTAGGGTTACTTCATTGCGGTAAATGTTTACATCGCCAAAGAACTCATCGTTATAAGGCTTGGCTTCAGGAAGAGTTACATCGGCTACTAAGCTTTCAGGAGTGAGCCCAAAACGATGCTGGTAAAGGTAATAGCCTTCGGTAATCTGGAAATTAATAAATAGTGTATCACCATGCTGCTCATAGCTCAGGGGAAAGGCTTCTTGAACGGGTAAGAACTCGCCGCTGTTGTTACTAAAAAATGATTGCTGGGCGCTAGCGCTACTTACCGCTGCGGCAAGCAGAATAATGCCAAGAAAGAGTGTTTTCGCCCAACTATTGATTAATGCCAACATAAATTACCAATACCGCTTATCGTTTGCATGCAATTGCATAGATGTTTGTGGGGCTCCGATATTAGCGTTTTCTAATGCTGATGTCGAAACCAAGAATGTAAATTACTGATGTTTAACCGATGCTTGCAGCCAACTCAAATAGGCGGGCAAGCCACTGCTAATCAGTAATGCACTCACTAAGATATTCTGATAGCGAATGCTGTAATTCAAAATATGCCCTTGAAATTAACTGCATCATGCCCCATTAAGAGTTTATAACCAAGACAGGACAGATTATGTTTCCAGTACTTTTTTTACTCTTTGTTGGTATGCCACTGCTTGAAATTTTAGTGCTCATTCAGGTGGGCTCGGTAATCGGTGGCTTGAATACCATTTTGGTGTTAGTTGTTACCGCAGTGATTGGCGCGGCGTTAGTGCGCGGCCAAGGTATGCAAGCCTACCAAAAAGCACAACAACGGATGGCGATGGGCGAAATGCCTGGTATTCAGCTTGCAGAGGGCATTCTTATTTTCGTAGCAGGCTTAATGTTTGTTACTCCAGGCTTAATAACAGATGCATTTGCTGTGTTGCTGTTGATTCCGCCAGTGCGCCAAGCGCTGGCAAAGAAAATGATGGCGCGTATGCAAGTGCAAATGAGCGGTGGCGCAAGTTTTACCTCATTTGGTTTTCGCAGTGGTGGGCAAAGTTCGCCGTTTCAACAACGTCCGGGAGCAGGCCCAGATAATGGCCGCACTTTCGATGGTGAATACTCGGAGAAAGAGGAAGAGCGCCGCAGGTTAGAACGAGAAAACAGCGATCGTAATTAAATAGAGAAATTTTTTTTCGTGTGGGGGCTTGGAAAGATTCAACCTGCCCCCATTTGTAGGGCATAACATTCTTTAACACCGGCCACTTGGCCTTTCGTTAATTATCAACATTGATATGGGAGTATCACGAATGAAACTTCGTCCATTGCATGATCGTGTGATTGTGAAACGTGCAGAAGCAGAGAGCAAATCACCCGGCGGTATCGTATTAACCGGTTCCGCGGCTGAAAAATCAACGCGCGGAGAAATAGTAGCGGTGGGTAACGGCCGTATTCTTGAGAACGGTGATGTGAAAGCGCTTGACGTAAAAGTTGGTGATGTTGTGTTGTTCAGTGAAGGGTATGGCGTGAAAGCCGAGAAAATTGACGGCGAAGAGTACCTAATTATGAGCGAAGCAGACATTTTAGCGATCGTTGAGTAATCACGTGTTGCTTAGGTGTGGTTATGTGCAGCGCACGTAATCGCAACGCACAACTCATAATGCATACATTGAAATCGAGAAATTTTAACGAATTCAGAAAGGAACAAAATCATGGCAGCTAAAGAAGTTAAGTTTGGTAACTCAGCACGTCAAAAAATGCTGAAAGGCGTAAATGTATTAGCAGATGCAGTAAAAGTAACGTTGGGCCCGAAAGGCCGCAACGTAGTTTTAGACAAATCATATGGTTCACCGATCATCACCAAAGATGGTGTAACTGTAGCCAAAGAAATCGAGCTAGAAGATAAGTTCGAGAATATGGGCGCGCAGATGGTGAAAGAAGTAGCATCAAAAGCGAACGATGAAGCGGGTGATGGTACTACTACAGCAACTGTTTTAGCTCAATCGATTGTTACCGAAGGGCTAAAAGCCGTTGCCGCTGGTATGAACCCAATGGATTTGAAGCGCGGTATTGATAAGGCAGTAATTGCAGCTGTTGAAGAGCTGAAGAAGATTTCTCAGCCGTGCTCAGATAACAAAGCGATTGCACAAGTAGGTACGATTTCTGCGAACTCCGATGCAACTATCGGTGAAATCATTGCGAAAGCGATGGATAAAGTGGGCAAAGAAGGCGTAATCACTGTTGAAGAGGGCCAAGGCTTGCAAGATGAGCTGGATGTGGTTGAAGGTATGCAGTTCGATCGTGGTTACCTATCTCCTTACTTTATCAACAATCAAGAAGCTGGCACCGTTGAGTTAGATAGCCCGCTAATTTTGTTGGTAGATAAGAAAATCAGCAACATTCGTGAATTGTTGCCAGTGCTTGAAGCTACTGCAAAATCAGGTAAGCCATTGTTGATGATCGCCGAAGATGTTGAAGGCGAAGCATTAGCAACACTAGTAGTAAATAACATGCGCGGCATCGTGAAAGTAGCAGCTGTGAAAGCTCCAGGCTTCGGTGATCGCCGCAAAGCGATGTTACAAGATATCGCTGCATTAACTGGCGGTACGGTAATTTCTGAAGAAATCGGCATGGAGCTTGAGAAAGCTACTGTTGATCAACTAGGTAGCGCGAAACGTGTAGTGATTAATAAAGATAACACTACTATTGTTGATGGCGCTGGCGACCAAGCAACGATTGAAGGCCGCGTAACGCAAATTCGTCAACAAATCGAAGAAACTTCTTCTGATTACGATAAAGAAAAGCTACAAGAGCGTTTGGCTAAGTTAGCTGGCGGTGTAGCAGTAATTAAAGTTGGTGCCGCTACTGAAGTGGAAATGAAAGAGAAGAAAGATCGTGTTGAAGATGCGTTGCACGCAACTCGCGCAGCCGTAGAAGAAGGTGTAGTACCTGGTGGTGGTGTTGCATTGGTTCGCGCAGCAAGCAAGTTAGCTGATTTACGCGGTATCAACGAAGAACAGAACGTAGGTATTAAAATTGCCCTACGGGCAATGGAAGCGCCACTACGCCAAATCGCAATGAACGCTGGCGCTGAAGGCTCTGTAGTAGCCAACAACGTGAAAAACGGTGAAGGCAACTACGGCTACAACGCCGGTAACGATACTTACGGCGATATGCTAGAGATGGGTATTCTAGACCCAACCAAAGTAACGCGTTCTGCATTACAGTTCGCTTCTTCAATTGCTGGCTTAATGATAACCACCGAAGCCATGATTGCAGAATTGCCGAAAGATGAAGCACCAGCAATGCCTGGCGGCGATATGGGCATGGGCGGCATGATGTAAATTTGAGCTTTAAAGTTCAAAGTGAAAAAAGGTGATGTTTCGGCATCACCTTTTTTTTATGCCAGAAAATGCATAGAAAAATTTAGTTTTGCTTTTGATTTATTTACCATTTCTTAAGGTTTATATGCTTGAGGTTTGTACTAATCTAGCCTATATCTATAGGGTGTTAGTTAGCCACATCAGGAGGGCTTATGTTGCATAATACATTTCTAAACATGAAGCATAGCGTAGCAAAAATTGTTTTACGTCCGCTTCATATAGCGCTCGTTGCTGGCTTGTTATTGCCACTACAAGCATTGGCGGCAGAGGTTGAAGTTACTTGGCATGAACCAAGTAGCTATCGCGATATTCAAGCTGCAGGAAGCAATCAATCTAACTTTGAACAGCGGGTAATGGAGGCTTTCGATGCGAAGTTTGCAGAGTTAGCGGCCAAACTGCCAGCTGATCAGCGCTTACATATTACTGTAACCAATGTTGATTTGGCCGGAACAGTGGTAATGCGCGATGTTGGCGGCACAATGCAAGAATATCGCTATGTTCGCCACATGGATTTCCCGTATATGGAGCTTAGCTACACGCTTTACGATGCAGATGGCAGCGTGTTGCAGCAAGGCGAAGATAAGATTAAAGGTAGAGAAGTACCAGGCCAAGGGTTGCAAACTTCGCAACGTCGCCGCGGTACTAATATGCTTGAGTATGAAAGCGTAATGCTGGATAGTTGGTTTAAAGAAACCTTTGAGCAAAGTTAAACGATAGAGAGTACAAACCAGAGGGGCAGATGCTTGGCATTGGCCCCTTTTTTATTGCGGTGTTCTTTACATCCATTTTAGAGCGGCGTTTTACTTGCTTCCCCACCAATTTCTCTAACTAACTTAGGTACCAAGAATCCAGGCAATACTTTTAGTAATTCTGCATGCAGATGTTTGGCTTGGCGATCGGTAATCGCAAAATGAGCCGCGCCGCTCACTTTATCTAATTGGTGCAGGTAGTAGGGTAACACGCCGGCCGCAAATAACGCTTCGCTAAGCTCTGTAAGCGCTGCTACGGAATCATTTACACCGGCTAAGAGTACGCTTTGGTTTAACACTGTAATACCCTTCTGGCGCCATGCCTCGAGCTTCTTTTGCAATGTAGCGGTGATTTCATTGGCATGGTTTGCATGCAATACCAAAATAATCTGTAAACCGGTATTGGCCAAGCCTTCAGCAAGCTCGGCAGTAAGCCGATCGGGAATTACTATCGGTAGCCGGGAGTGAATTCGCAGGCGTTTGATTTGTGGAAGCGCTGTTAAACGTTTGGCGGCCTTCATTACTTGGGCATCGTTCGCCATTAGCGGATCGCCGCCACTCAAAATCACTTCGTTCACTTCTGGGTGTTGCAGCAGGTATGCTTCAATATGCTGCCACTTTTCTTGGCTTAAATGATGATTCTCATAGGGGAAATGGCGGCGAAAGCAATACCGGCAATTAATTGCACAGCCGCCGCGAAAGATTAATAGTACCCGTGAGCCATACTTATGTAGCAGCCCTGCAGCAGCGGCTGCTTCATTCTCAATCAGTGGATCCGTGCTATAGCCGGGCACTTCCGCAAACTCATCTGCTTTCGGCATTACTTGTAAGAGCAGCGGATCGTTACTGTTACCAACTTCCATTAAGCTGGCGAAATAGCGTGGAACCCGCATAGGGAATAGGCTACGGGCGCTTTCGTGGGTACGAACCCAAGGTTCTGGAAGCTGTAGTAATTGGCCTAGTTCGGCAGGAGAACTGATGGCTTCCGCAATTTGCCGTTGCCAGTTCGCTTGTATTTGTATTTCCACGCTATTCATTAACCGCTAATTTATCGAATGTTCGTTTATTATTTTACCTGAAATCTTACTGGTATTGGTTTATTATTAGGCCGTTTTGTACATGCTTGAGATAAAATGAGGGGCATATGGCCAATTTCAGCACAAATGAATTTAAAGCCGGTTTGAAAATCATGCAAGATGGTGAACCGTGCGTAATTTTAGAAAACGAAATGGTGAAGCCTGGTAAAGGCCAAGCATTTAGCCGCGTGCGCATTCGCAAACTGCTTTCCGGTAAAGTGGTGGAAAAAACCTTTAAATCGGGTGATAGCGTTGAAGGTGCCGATGTAGTGGATGTAGAACTAGCTTACTTATACAGTGATGGCGAGTTCTGGCACTTTATGAACAACGAAACATTCGAGCAGATCGCTGCAGATGAAGCCGCGGTTGCCGATAACTTGAAATGGTTGGTTGAGCAAGACGTATGTACCATTACTCTATGGAACGGCAAGCCAATCAACGTAGCTCCACCAAACTTTGTGGAGCTAGAAATCACTGAAACCGACCCTGGTTTGAAAGGTGATACAGCTGGCACCGGTGGCAAACCTGCCACATTAAGCACTGGCGCAGTTGTTCGTGTGCCGCTGTTTGTGCAAACTGGTGAAGTAATTAAAGTAGATACTCGTTCTGGCGAATATGTTTCGCGAGTAAAGTAAGCTATTTATGCCGAGTAAAGATTGGCAGCCTTGTGCCAGTTGGCAGGCAATGCAAGAGCGCGCGGATATGCAACGTTGTATTCGCGCGTTTTTTGCTTCTCGTGGGGTACTAGAAGTAGAAACCCCATTACTGGCTAGAGCCGGGGTTACCGATGTGCACTTGCACAACGCCACCACTCGCCTGCAAGGGCCAGGTATGCCCACGCCCACCGATTTCTATCTGCAAACATCTCCTGAATACGCCATGAAGCGCATGCTGGCGGCTGGCAGTGGTGCTATTTTTCAGCTTTGCAAAGTAGTGCGGGATGATGAAATTAGCCGTAGGCATAATCCTGAATTTACCTTGTTGGAGTGGTATCGCCCGGGTTTCGATGATCTGCAATTAATGGCAGAACTAGATGAATTAATGCAGGTATTGTTGCAAGCCATGCCGGCCCAAACGATTACCTATCAAGATGCTTTTTTGCAGTGTATTGGTGTAGATCCATTGGCTTCAAACAGTAAACCTGCGGTGTTAGATGCGCTGAATACTGCAGGTTTTGGTGATGCGGTAAGCATAGATGATCACCTAGATACGCTATTACAGTTAGCAATGAGCATGCTAGTAGAGCCCAAATTGGGCCAAGAAAGGCCATGCTTTGTGAGCCATTTTCCAGCTAGCCAAGCTGCATTAGCTCGCATTGATAAAGATGATGCTCGCGTTTCGCGGCGTTTTGAGTTGTTTTATCAAGGCTTAGAGCTTGCCAATGGTTTTTGGGAGCTTACTGATGCTCAGCAGCAACGCGCGCGCTTTGTCGCAGATAACGCAAAACGAGTTGCATCAGGGTTATCACAACAGCCCATTGATGAAGCCTTTTTGGCTGCGTTAGAGCATGGTTTGCCTGATTGTAGCGGTGTTGCGGTAGGGGTAGATCGCTTACTCATGTTGAAATTAGGAACCCGCGATATTGCTGATGTTCTGGCCTTTCCAGTGCAGCGAGCTTGAAATGTTATACTATTACAGTGTAGAATATAAATGATAGTATTTTCCCATCTTCCGAACACGGAGTTCCTTAATGCACCATAAACCACTCGATAAAGCTGGAATCATTGTCGCCGTTCTATGCGCGCTGCATTGTTTGCTGGTGCCTGTGGTATTGCCAACGTTGGCGTTAATGGGGCTATCATTTTTAGGGTATGAACTGTTTGAGCGCATCATTCTTGGTTTAAGTTTGTTCATTGGTGGGATTGCCGTAGTGATGGGCATGCGCCATCATCAGAGCTGGTTTCCGCTGCTATTTTTAATTCTTGGTGGTGTGTTGTATTTTAACAAAGACACGTTAGGGCATGGCATGGAGCCACTAATGATTGTTGCAGGTGCCGCTTTAATTGTTGTAGCGCATATCCTGAATTTATACCTTTGCCGAATTCGCCATCACAAGCCATGCGAAGATGTTGAAGAATTACTTAATGAAGATGGGGCGCTCGACGAGCCAACCCGCTAACGCCCACCTGTTATTTTCTACTTAAATACACACCTGCTTCAATGTGATGAGTAAACGGAAACTGATCAAACAAAGCTGCCGCTTCCACATTGTGTGTGGTTTGCAACGCAACTAAGTTTTCCGCAAGGGTTTCTGGGTTGCAGCTGATATAAATAATATGCTCAAACTCACCTACCATTGCCAGCGTGTCTGCGTCTAAACCAGCGCGTGGCGGATCTACTAGTACCGTTTTAAAATCATAATCACTTAAACGCATATCCTGCAGCCTGCTTGGTAGCGTTTCACCGCGCATAGCTGCTGCACATTCCTCTGCAGGTAATCGTTCAATTCGTGCATTAGTAATGTTATTTAGAGCGATATTTGTTTGTGCTGAGGTAACTGAGCTGCGGCTGATTTCAGTGCCCAAAACATTACGGAAGTGTTTAGCGAGCGGCAAACTAAAGTTGCCATTGCCACAATACAGTTCCAGTAAATCATGCTGGGTGTCACCAGCAACAGCGCATGCCCATTCAATCATATTTGTATTTACGCTAGCGTTTGGCTGCGTGAAGCTATTCTCGATGTGTTCAAAATAGTAATCTTGGCCATTTACGGTAAGGCATTCAGTTACCCGATCGCGGTGCACCAGAACCTTTTGCTTCCGGGCTCTACCAATAAAATCAACTTTGCCGTAAGCGGAGAAATCTTGCTGCATTTGCTCGATAGCGGTTTGCCAATCATCATCGAGTGCTTTGTGATACAGCATCGAGATAAGCGCTTCGCCTGTGGTGCTGGTAAGAAAATCTACTTGGAAAAGCTTGCGGCGCAAAATCTCTTTATCGCGCACGTAATCGAGCACTAACGGCATCAACTGGTTAATTCGTAGGTTTGCCGCTGGTAACTGATCTACCCGATACTTTTCCCGTGTTTCCGGGTTGAACATAACGTAAAAAAGGTCATCGCCTTCGTGCCATACACGGAACTCAGCTCGCATTCGGTAATGCTGCGGCGGGGATGGAAACACACTTACTTTAGGGCTGGAAAACGGTGCTAATAAAGTATTCAAACGGTGTTCTTTTTCTTGCAGCTGCTCGTTGTAAAGGGCTGCAAGCGTTGGCTCCTGGCTAGGGTTTCCCATCATTCATTCCTAATACTACATAAATTTTGAACATCCACGGATGCTTGTCGCAAGGCCATATTTTAGCGTAAACGCACAAGCAATGCTGCGTTGATTTTGTGTTGTGCAAAGATGTTAAGAAACCCCTTTTAAAACTATTACTTTCGTAGAAGAGGGGGAAACCCCTATTTCATAAAATGTAACGATTTGTTAACAATAGAGCCTGAGCGAAAATAATGATAACAGCTCATTGTTGGCATGGAATGCAGTGCAGTTGCGATACGGATAATATTAACAACAAAAAGGTTCCTAACTAATGACAAGTAAAACAAGATTTAAAAAGAGTGTACTAGTAGCAGCTATTGCTTCCGTGTTTACATCGCCAATGCTGCTCGCAGATGTTTCTGCGAATGAAGAGCAACGCGTTATTGTTGCATTCCAGCCAGGCGCCAAAGCCGCTGTTGCCCAAGCCGTTGAGCGTGCCGGTGGCCGTAAAGAAGTGGATTTGGCGAATGACAATGCATTTGCTATCACCGTTCCTGCCCAAGCTATCCGTGGTTTAGAGAGAAATCCGAACGTTTTATACATTGAAGAAGATGTAAAACGAGAGCTATTCAGCAGCGAATTTGAACCAGGCCAACCATATGGAATTGGCATGGTGCAAGCAGATCAGTTAAGTGCAGCACTAGCGGGTAACCGCAAGGTTTGTGTAATCGATTCAGGTTATGATTTAGGCCACCCGGATCTACAAACATCAGGCGTAGATGGCGTTTTTGATAGTGGCACAGGTAACTGGTTTACCGATGAAAACGGCCATGGTACTCATGTAACAGGTACGATAGCCGCACTCGCTAATGGCGTTGGTGTAGTGGGCGTAATTCCTAATGGCCAATTAAATATTCATGTTGTTAAAGTGTTTGGTGTTGATCGTTGGGCCTACTCTTCAAACCTAATTGCAGCAGCTGATCAGTGTGCAAATTACGGCTCAAACGTAATTAATATGAGCCTCGGTGGCACTTTCTCAAGTACTACTGAACGAAATGCATTTCAACGTTTAAATGACGATGGCGTATTAAGCATCGCGGCAGCAGGTAATAGCGGTAACACGCAACTTTCGTATCCAGCATCTTATCCTGCGGTGTTATCTGTAGCTGCAGTAGATCGTGATGGTAACCATGCTTCATTCTCACAGCGCAATAGTGCAGTTGAAATCGCTGCGCCAGGTGTGGATGTTATGTCTACTGTGCCGCGCGGTACCGGATCGTTAGCACTATTCTCTGCTGGAGGGTCTACTTTTAGTGGTTTAGGTATGGATGGTTCGCCAAATGGTGAAGCTTCTGGAGACCTCGTAAATTGTGGTTTAGGTACATCTACGTGCCAAGGCGCCCAAGGTAATGTGTGTTTAATCGAGCGTGGCCAAATTAGCTTTGCCGATAAAGTACTTGCTTGCCAAAACGGTGGTGGTGTCGGCGCTGTTATCTATAATAACGAAGCCGGCCCACTAAGCGGCACCTTAGGTGGCGTAACAGTAAGTATTCCTGCCTTAGGAATTAGCCAAGCTGATGGTCAAGCTGCTTTAGGTAGCATTGGTTCATCTGCATCAGTAAGCGTTGGCGCAAGTGATTGGGCAGCCTTTAACGGTACCTCAATGGCATCGCCACATGTAGCTGGTGTAGCGGCGTTGGTATGGAGCTACTTCACGGAATGTTCGAATGACGAGATTCGTGCAGCATTGAATGCTACCGCGGAAGATCGTGGCGCATCAGGTCGGGATAACCTATATGGTTACGGCATCGTAAAAGCAAAAGATGCTTACGATTACCTAACAGCGAATGGCTGTGCTGGGGGCGATACTGGAGGCGGTGATGGTGGTGATACTGGCGGCGGTGATGACGGCGACACGAGCATCACGGTAAGCGGCACTACATATAAAGTACAAGGCCGTGTGCGTACCGATCTAACTTGGTCTGGTGCGGATTCATCAAGTGTAACTATCTTCCGTAACGGTTCTTCAGTAGCTACCGTTTCGAATACAGGTTCTTATACTGATGCTACGAACATTCGTGGTGGCGGTACATTAACTTACAAAGTATGTGAAGCTGGAACACAAACGTGTTCAGACGAGATTACTGTTTCTTACTAACCCCAACCGGTAAGATTGAGTGATGTAAAAGAGGCCAGCAAATGCTGGCCTCTTTTTTGGTGCGTACTAACAAACTAAAAGAATATACTACTCATCATCTTGTTCTGCATGAGCAGTGCGTACTTTAAGGGTGCGCCCCTCAAAATCACGATCATTTAATTTCGCTAGCGCTAAATCAGCACCAGTTGCGTCCATTTCTACAAAACCATAGCCCTTTTTTCTACCTGTACGTCGATCTTTTACTAATCGAACATCGGTAACATCGCCATAACGACCAAAGAGGGCGATAACATCTTCCTCAGATACCTTAAAGGGTAAGTTGCCAACGTATAACGTTCGGCCATCCACACCTTTCTTAGTTTTATGAGTAGGTTGCTGTGTTGCCGCGGTTTTAGATTTCCGCTGCGCAAGATAGAAATTGATGTATGGCGTTACAACACCGCCGAGAAAGGTACCAAGAGCAATGAGTGATACAATTGTGGTATCAGCTGAATCCACGAACAGTTGCGCGATAATGGTAAAAACAGCAGCTACTATTGCGGCAACAACAATGTGAAGGCCAGAGGATGCACGAGTCATGAGATTTCCTTGATTAACTAATAAATAGGTGATTAAAAATGTATAAAGAAGTAGAGCACATACAACAAAAAAGAACGTCTACTGTATATTAGCTTAGCATAAATATAATTTTTGCTCAGTTTTGTTCAATAACTGTGCAAACGAATAGAATTACCTAAAAGAGGTGTTGACGAAACTTCAAAAACCCCTAAAATGCGCACCTCGTCTTCGGGCGGATGGCAAAACCCTAAAAGTACACGTTATCTATTAAGGTTTTGGCCGTTTTGTAGTTAGCCAGCATGTAGAAATAGAAAAACTTTTCGAAAGCGGTTGACAGCAAAAATGAGGCGTGTAGAATGCGCACCTCGCTACGAGCTCCACTGAGCCGAGCAACGTTCTTTAACAATATATCAAGCCAAGTAATCTGTGTGGGCACTTGCGCAA